>CBIHLI010000155.1:0-4119 GCA_966210575.1 uncultured Sphingomonas sp. | reverse complement strand
CTGCGCTTCATCACCTGCGGCAGCGTCGACGACGGCAAATCGACTCTGATCGGGCGCCTGCTCTACGACTGCCGGCAGATCTTCGACGATCAGCTGGAAACGCTCGAAGCCGAGAGCAAGAAGATCGGGACGACGGGCGGCAAGCTCGATTTCGCATTGCTGGTCGACGGACTGTCGGCCGAGCGCGAGCAGGGGATCACCATCGACGTCGCCTATCGCTTCTTCGCCAGCGAGAAGCGCAAGTTCATCGTCGCCGACACGCCCGGCCACGAGCAATATACGCGCAACATGGTGACCGGCGCCTCCACCGCCGACGTCGCCGTGCTTCTGATCGACGCCCGCAAGGGGGTCCTGACCCAGACCCGCCGCCACTCCTACCTCGCGCATCTGGTCGGGATCCGCCGCTTCGTCTTGGCGATCACCAAGATGGACCTCGTCGATTATGACCAGGATGTCTTCAGCGCCATCTGCGACGAATATCGGCTGTTCGCCGAGCAAATCGGAGTGGAGCATTGGCTGCCGATCCCGCTGTCCGGGGTGGCCGGCGACAACGTCACGGCGCGCAGCGAGAACACGCCGTGGTACGATGGGCCGACCTTGCTCGAGCATCTCGACGACGTCGAACTGGACGCCAGCGCCGACGCGGGCAAGCCAATGCGGATGCCGGTGCAATGGGTGAACCGGCCGAACCAGGCGTTCCGCGGCTTTGCCGGACAGATTGCCGCCGGAAGCCTGGGACCGGGCACCGAAGTGCGAATCCTTCCCTCGGGGCGAACGACCCGGATCGCCCGGGTGGTCACCATGGACGGCGATCTCGAGGAAGCGGTCGCCGGCCAGTCGGTCACGGTGACCCTCGAGGAAGAGGTCGATTGCTCGCGCGGCGACGTCATCGCCGCCGCTGGCGACCCGCCCGAGGCCTCCGACCAGTTCGAAGCGACGATCGTCTGGATGGACGAGGACGAGCTGCTGCCGGGGCGCGGCTATTGGATGAAGATCGGCACCCAGCTGGTGACCGCGATGGTCCAGGAGCCGAAATATGAGGTCAACGTCAACACGCTCGACCATCTCGCCGCCAAGACCCTGTCGCTGAATGCGATCGGCGTCGCCGAAGTGTCGACCGACCGCGAAATCGTCTTCGAGCCCTATGCCGCCGACGGCGACAGCCCCAACCGGATACTCGGCGGGTTCATCCTGATCGAAAAGGCGACCAACGCCACCGTCGCCGCCGGAATGCTGCACTTCGCGCTCCGCCGGGCGCTCAACATCCACCGCCAGCACCTCGAGGTCGGCCGCGAGACCCACGCCGCGCTCAAGGGCCAGAAGCCGGCCGTGGTGTGGTTCACCGGCCTGTCCGGAGCCGGCAAGTCGACGATCGCCAATGTCGTCGAGAAGAAGCTGGCGGCGCGCGGCCGCCACACCTTCCTGCTGGACGGCGACAACGTCCGTCACGGCCTCAACCGCGACCTCGGTTTCACCGAGGCCGACCGGATCGAGAACATCCGCCGGGTCGGCGAAGTCGCCAAGCTGATGTCCGATGCCGGGCTGATCGTCCTCACCGCCTTCATCTCGCCGTTCCGCGCCGAGCGCCATATGGTGCGGCGGATGCTCAGCGAAGGCGAGTTCATCGAAGTGTTCGTCGATACGCCGCTCGGGGTTGCGGAGGAGCGCGACACCAAGGGCCTCTATGCCAAGGCGCGCGCCGGCGAGCTCAAGAACTTCACCGGCATCGACAGCCCGTACGAGCCGCCGGAGGAGCCGGAAATCCGCATCGATACGACGCAGATGAGCGCCGACGAAGCCGCCGACTATATCATCGAGAAGCTGCTAAGCCGGCGCTAGCGCCAGGTGTAAGCGAGGCCTGCCGCGAACAGCCATTGACCGGCTTCGCCGCGGATTTCGACCAGCGGCGAATCCTTGATGTCTCCGGTCAGGTGGGAATATTCGGTCGTTCCCCAGATCGAAATTCCGTGGGTGAGGTCGCCGGTGATCGACTGGTTGACGAGCACGCCGACCCGCCATTTTTCCATGCCGCCGTCGGGCGTGTAGACCGGAAGGCCGGTGATCAAAGATTGCGCGGGCGTGATGCCGAAATAGTAACGGGCATATTTGGCCGACACGAAATCCATTCCGGCCGATGCGCTGACGTAGGTGAAACGCGACAGCGGCGTTGAAAATTCGACGTTGGGGCTGATCACCGTCGACTTATGGGCGCCGGCGATGTCGTGCTTGGCATCGATCCGGAAGGACAGGGTGTCGTACGGGTTGGTGAGGTCGTGGAGGCTGACTCCGGCGAAAACGCCGACCTCGATCGCGGTGTCGAGCTCGGGGAGCAGGTCGACGACGTCATCCTCGATCTTGGTGCTTCGGTTGAAATTCGCGCCGATTATCGGGCCGAGGTCGAAATCCACCTTCGCCGCCGTCCGCGAGAAGATGTCGGCGTAGACGTAGGTCGATCGGGTGCTGATGCTGACCGGGCCGACCTTGCCGCGGAAGCCGCCGGCGGGGATGATCCGATAATTGTCCGATCCGACGTAATCGGGGCGCGAACCGACGCCCAAGGCGACCGTGAAGCCATTGCCGGCTTCCTCCGGCGCCGGGAGCGGTGCCGATTGCTGGGCAAAGGCCGGCGACGAGAGTGCCAGCGAAGCGGTTAGGCCGAGCGCGATACGAAGCATGGTAAAATCCCCCTGAAGCAGCGAAATTACTGCCGTTGCAGCGCTTTGGCGAGCAAATTGTTACGGGAGCGGAACTGGCTTCGGCTTAGTCACCTTCACCCGGCTCCGGCGTGAAATATTTGTCGTACTTGCCGTCCTCGCCCTTGTGCTCGTCGGCGTCGGCCGGGCTGTCCTTCTTGCGGGTGATGTTCGGCCATTGGCCGGAGAAGGTGGTGTTGAGCTCGAGCCATTTCTCGAGCCCGCTTTCGGTGTCGGGAAGGATCGCCTCGGCCGGGCACTCGGGCTCGCAGACGCCGCAGTCGATGCACTCGTTGGGATTGATGACGAGCATGTTCTCGCCTTCGTAGAAGCAGTCGACCGGGCAGACCTCGACGCAATCCATATATTTGCAGCGGATGCAGGCGTCGGTGACGACGTAGGTCATGTGGTGATGCTCCCTTTGACGGCTGGCTAAGTCGCGGGACCTGCCCCGTCAACGCCCAGCTCCTCGTAGCAGGTCCGCGCCTCGGCTGCCGGTCCTCGCCGCGTGGGCAGCGCCAGGACCTTCAGGACCCGGACCTGGCCGCGCAGCGGCAGGGCGACGATGCTGCCGACGCGAAGCGTATCGCTGGGCTTTTCGACCCGCCTGCCGTTGATGCGAAGATGGCCGGTTTCGATCAGCGACTGGGCCAAGGTGCGGCTCTTCACCAGCCGGATGCAATGCAGGAAACGGTCTATTCGCAAGGGCTTAGCGTTTTAGCTTGGCGAGCTCGGCAAAGGCGTGGGAGCCGCTGTCGCGGCGGCCCGGCCGGCTCGAGCGACGCCCGCGCCAGCGCCAGCTTTCGCCGGCCTTGGCGAAGCCGACATCGGCCATCAGCCTAGCGATCGCTTCCTCGCCCAGGCCGACCGAAGTCGCCAGCTCGACGTTGACGACATCGCCGCCGCCGGCCGAGCGCACGTGGTGGGCGTGGCTGGCGAGGCGGTCGGCGAGGTCGACGCGGACCCATTCGCGCCCGACCCGGCGGTAGGCGAGCGCGGCGCCGCGCGGATCGGCGTCGGCGGCGAGCGTGGCGGCGCCGGCGGCGGGAATGTCGGGCATCGGCTCGCCCGAGCGCACCGCGAGCAGCGCCGCCCGCCACAATTGCGCGCCGGGTTTCAGCAGCGGCGGCAGGAAGACGTCGAGCGGCCCGAGGCGGACCTTGAGCCGGTACAGGCGCTGGCGATCCGGCTGCTCGAGCGTGCCGATGGCGCTGACCACCGTCCGCCGCGGGACGGCTCCGCCGGCGTCCGTCAGCATCGCCCCGAGCGCCCGGACGCCGGGCGTGCTCGCCGGGTCGACGGCCGCCTCGGCGAGCCGCTTCAACGACCGCAAATGCTGATCGACCTGGCTTTCGACCCATTGCTCGAGCCGGGCGCGTAGCGCGGCCCGGCTGTCCGCAGACAGGCGATCGAGCGCGCGGGCGGT
>CBIHLI010000154.1:0-4179 GCA_966210575.1 uncultured Sphingomonas sp. | reverse complement strand
AGATAGTCGTCGGCGCCGGCGTCGAGCCCCGCGACCTTGTCCGACCAGCTGTCGCGGGCGGTCAGCACCAGCACCGGCATCTTGCGGCCTTCCTTGCGCCAGCGGTCGAGCACGGTCAGCCCGTCGACTTCCGGCAGGCCGAGGTCGAGGATCACCGCATCGTAGCTCTCGGTGGAGCCGAGATAGTGACCGTCTTCGCCGTCGGTGGCGAGATCGACGGCGTAACCGGCGCCCTCGAGCGTCGAGCGCAGCTGGCGGCCGAGATTGGGTTCGTCTTCGACGATCAGAACGCGCATTGCATCAATTCCCCTGGGAAGCTTCGGCCCATCAACACGCGCGAAGCTGAACGGTTGCTTGTCCGGAATGAAGCTGGGTGTCGCGAAGGAAATGTCAATGCGAGCCAATTTTGCGGCGAAAGGCCGCGACGGGACGCAGACCTACTTCGAGCGCCGCTTGATCTTGCCGGTCTGGGCGTCGACGTCGATCCAGATCACCCGGCCGTCCTTCATGAACTTGAGCCGATAGGTCTTGCCGTTGAACTCGGGGCCAAGATAATCGGCGCCCGGCATCAGCGGCATCACCCGGCGCTCGATCTTGGGAAGCGGCATAGACCGGCCCTGCTGCGTCGCCCGGAAGGCCCGATCGGCATCGCGCGGCGGGTCGGCCAGCGCGGGGCCGGCGATCAGGCTCGCGGCAAAGGCGGCCGAAACAAGGCTACGGAACAGGTTCATCGCGAATCTCTCGGCCGGCCTTCTACCAGAACGCATTGAATGGCCTATGAATGCTGCCGATTGGCAGCGTTCAGGCGCTCCCCATGCCGGTGAGATGCAGCAGGGGCTTTAGCCGCGCAAGCTGGTTCGTTAGGGGCGTCGCATGGCCGCGCCGGTGCTTTCATACGAAAATCTGGGTCTCATCCAGGGCGAAGGCTGGCTGTTCCGCGGCCTCGACCTCTACATCGGCGAGCGCGACCGGCTGGCGCTGATCGGCCGCAACGGCGTCGGCAAGACCACGTTGCTCAGATGCCTGACCGGCGAGATCGATCCCGATGAGGGCAAACGGACGATCGTTCCGGGAACGCATGTCGTGCTCCTCGAGCAGGACCCGCAAATGCCGCCCGAGGGCAGCCTGCTGGACTGGGTTCTAGCCGGAACCGGCGCCCCGCAGGCGCACGAAGCCGCGGCGATGGCCGACCAGATCGGCATCGACCTCGACCGGCCCGCCGCGACCGCCAGCGGCGGCGAACGGCGGCGGGCGGCAATCGTCCGCGCACTCGCCCAGTCGCCCGACGTGCTGCTGCTCGACGAGCCAACCAACCATCTCGACCTCGGCGCGATCGAATGGCTCGAGGACTGGTTGAAGCGCTTCAAGGGCGCTTTCATCGTCATCAGCCACGACCGCACCTTCCTGAAGCGCCTGACGAAGAGCTGCCTGTGGCTCGACCGGGCCGAGCTGCGCCGCGCCGAGATCGGCTTCGGCGGCTTCGACTCCTGGACCGAGCGGGTCTACGAGGAGGAAGCGCGGGCGGCGGAGAAGCTCGACGCCAAGCTGGCGATCGAGCTTCGCTGGCTCGAGCGCGGCGTGACCGCGCGCCGCCGCCGCAACCAGGGCCGGCTGGCCAAGCTCGAAGGGATGCGCGCCGAGCGGGCGGCAATGCTCGGCGCATCGGGGGCGGCGAAGCTCGGCCTGGCCAAGGACCAGGCACGCTCGAAGTCGGTGATCGAAGCCGATCGCGTCGCCAAGAGCTATGGCGACCGCGCGATCGTCCGCGATTTCTCGCTTCGGATCCAGCGCGGCGACCGGATCGGCATCGTCGGTCCGAACGGGGCGGGGAAGACGACGCTCCTCAAGCTCCTGACCGGCGAGATCGCGCCCGACAGCGGCTCGGTCACCCGGGCCAAGACGCTTTCCGGGATCGTCATCGACCAGCAGCGCAAGCTGATGGAGCCGGGCAAGACCGTGCGCGACGTGCTTGCCCATGGCGGCGACTGGATCGCGGTGCGCGGCCGCAAGAAGCACATCAAGGGCTATCTGAAGGAGTTCCTGTTTGCGCCGGAGATCGCCGACGCTCCGGTCGGCTCGCTGTCGGGCGGCGAGCGGTCGCGGCTTTTGCTGGCGCGCGAATTTGCCCGCGAAGCGAATCTGCTGGTGCTCGACGAGCCGACCAACGACCTGGATCTCGAAACCCTCGACCTGCTGCAGGAAGTGATCGCCGATTATGACGGCACGGTGCTGATCGTCAGCCACGATCGCGATTTCCTCGACCGGACAGTGACGATCACCTTGGGCCTCGACGGCTCAGGCAAGGTCGACATCGTCGCCGGCGGCTACGACGATTGGGAGAAGCGGCGATCCTCCCCGGCACGGGGAGGTACCGCCCGCAAAGCGGGTGGTGGAGGGGGCGTGGTGACGGGCTCCAAACCCCCTCCACCGCCTTCGGCGGTCCCCCTTCCCGTCCCGGGGAGGATCAAACTCTCCTACAACGATCAGCGCGACCTCGAGCGGCTACCGGCTGAGATCGACCGCTTGCAGTCGGAGATCGACCGTACCGAGCATGAATTGCACGATTCCGGCCTCTACGGTCGCGATCCGCGGCGCTTTATCGAGCTCACCGAACGCGCCGCTAAGCTTCGAGCCGAAAAAGAGGCGGCCGAGCTGCGCTGGCTGGAAGTGGCCGAGCTGGCGGAGCAGCTTCAACGCCAGGCCGGCTGATAGGTTACACCCCTGACACTTGAAGGCGAGCGGCCGCTCGCCATTTCGGTGCAATGATCGATATTCGTCCCTTCGGCAGCCTCGGCCACGCCGATCACGGTTGGCTCGACGCCCGCCACCATTTCTCCTTCGCCGAATACCATGACCCGAACCGCATGGGCTGGGGCGCGATCCGCGTCTGGAACGACGACCGGATCGCCGCCAAGAGCGGCTTTCCGCCGCACCCGCACCGCGACATGGAAATCATCACCTACGTCCGCACCGGCGCGATCACCCATCAGGACTCGCTCGGCAACAAGGGCCGCACCGCGGCCGGCGACGTCCAGGTGATGAGCGCCGGCACCGGCGTCACCCATGCCGAGTATAATCTCGAAGACGAAGCGACGACCTTGTTCCAAATCTGGGTCCTCACCGACAAGCCCGGGGCACCGCCGAGCTGGGGAGCGATGCCGTTTCCAAAGGATAGCCGCGAGGGCAATTTCCAACTCCTCGCCAGCGGCGATGCCGACGACGGGGTGCTCACGATCAACGCCGACGCCAAGGTGCTCGGAGCGTCCATCGCGGCCGGCGGCGGCGTGACCTACGACGCCGATCCCAACCGGCACGTCTATCTGGTGCCGAGCGGCAACATCCGGGTAAACGGCAAGCCGGCGAACTCTCGCGATGGAATTGCCGTCACCGGCGAAAAGGCAATCAGGATCGACGCCGACGAAGACTCAGAGCTGGTGCTGGTCGACGCCCGTTAATGTACACTGTGCTTGAATAGGAGCTCGCGTCGCGCCAATGAGGGTCGTGAACGCGATGAGTCGCGTACTCCACTGAATTACCGGGGGATTATGAACGCGCGTTGGCGAATCCTGGTCGCTGCTTCGGCTGTCCTGATGACGGCCGGAACCGCTGCGCTCGCCCAGGACACGCTGGCGCCGGCGGCCGATCAGGCGATCGGCGATCCGCAGCTGCGCAATTTCTCGATCAACGGCACGGTCACGGTCCCCGCACCGACTCCCGAGCAGGGGCCGCGGCAGAGCCCACCGCGCGCGGCTGCCGCACAGGACGAGCCGGCACCGACGTCGCGACCGGTCCGCGAATCCGCTCAAGCGAATTCGCGCCAGGAATCGCCCGCCCGTGAGCTTGCCGACCGAACGCCGGCAATCTCGGCGGATGCAGATTCGCCGCCGTCGGCTCCGGCCCGGCGTGTGGCGCTCCCGGCGGTTACCGCGGCCGACGAGCCGACCGCAAACCCCGAGGCGAGCTTCGCGCCGGCGTCGCAGGCGAGTCTCGACGTGTCGCGAGGCGGCGTCCCGATTCTGCCCTGGCTGATCGCCGCTTTCGCGCTTGCCGGGGCGGCGGCCTGGTATTTCTTTCGCCAACGGCCGCGCCAACGCTATGCGGCAGCGGGCGGAATCGATTTGTTCGAGGCCCCCTCGCGAGGCCCGGTCCAACCGCCGCGAGCGCCGGCCCGCCCGGTGC
>CBIHLI010000153.1:0-4212 GCA_966210575.1 uncultured Sphingomonas sp. | reverse complement strand
GCGGTCGGGTAGAAGAGGATATCGGCGCCCATCAACATCATCGCCCGGGCGGTCTCCGGGTACCATTGGTCCCAGCAGACGCCGACTCCAAGCGTCGATCGGTGCGGGCCGCTCCAGACCTTGAAGCCGGTGTTGCCGGGCCGGAAATAGAATTTCTCCTCATAGCCCGGACCGTCGGGGATGTGGCTCTTGCGATAGAGTCCCGCGACCTTGCCGTCGGGGCCGACCATCGCCAGCGAGTTATAATGATGCGGGCCGTCGGCTTCGAAGAAGCTGGTCGGGATCCAGATCTTCAGCTCGTTTGCCAACTCCTGCATCGCCAGCACCGACGGATGCTCCTTGACCGGCCGCGCATCGGCGAAGCGGCTCTCGTCCTCGGTCCGGCAGAAATAGGGCCCTTCGAACAGCTCGGGCGGAAGCACCACTTCGGCGCCGCGCGAATGTGCCTCGCGCACCAGCTCGGCGACCGCCTTGATGTTTGCGACCGTGTCCTCGGTGAAGGCGAGCTGCAGAGCAGCGACGGTGAGCTTGGTCATCGGGGAACCTGTTGCGAAATGCAGTGGAAGCTTCCGCCGCCGGTCAGGATGTGGTCGGCGCGCAGGCCGATTGCAACGCGCTCGGGGAACAGCGCCTGGACGACGTCGACCGCTCCGCGGTCGTTGGCCGCGCCATATTGGGGGACAATGACAGTCGCATTGCCGACGTAGAAGTTCATGTAGCTCGCCGGGACCACGTCGCCGTCGGCATTGGTGACCAGGCCCGGCGAGGGCAGAGTGACGACGTCGAGACGCGTATTGCGCAGCCGTCGCGCCGCATCGCGGTAGACCGCGGCATTGGGATCGTCCTTGGCCGGTGTCGGGATCGCCACCCGCCCCGGAGCGACGAAGCGCGCGAGATTGTCGACATGGCCGTCGGTATGGTCGTTGGCCAGGCCTTCGCCGAGCCAGATCACCCGCTCGAAGCCGAGGTCGCGGCCGAGCGCCTCCTCGACCTCGTTGCGCAGCATCCGTTTGTTGCGGTTGGGATTGAGCAGGCATTGCTCGGTGGTGATGACCGTGCCGGAGCCGTCATGCTCGATGGCGCCGCCCTCGAGAATCCAGTCCGATTTGGCGAAGGAAAGCCCGGCATGGGCGGCGAGCCGCTCGCCGATGCCATCGTCGCCGGCGAGTTGATATTTGCCGCCCCAGCCGTTGAAGCCGAAGCCCTGCGCCCGGCGTTCGGCGCCTGACCCGACGACGATCGGGCCGGTGTCGCGCAGCCAGATGTCGCCGAACGGCTCGACGATGACGCTGGCGAACGGTGCCAGCTCGCGGGCGACGGCCGCCGAATCCTCGTGGCTGGCGACCAGCCAGACGGCTTCGCCGCTGCCGCCCGCGTTGACGGCATCGGCGAAGGCCGCGACTTCGGCTTGCGCTTGCTTGAGGTCGGCGAGCCACAGCTCCGGATCGGACGGAAATCCGATCCACACCGCCTCGTGCGGCGCCCACTCAGGCAGCGGAGGCTGAGTCATTGACGGCGCCTAGCAATCGCTTGGGCTTCCGCCAAGCTGGACCCTTGTTTTTGCCGATGCTTCGGTGCAAGCTATTGATGTGCCGAAGATTTAGGGGCGGGGAGTAAATTCGTGAGACATTGGATTTTGGCCGGCGCGGCGATTGCCGCGCTGGGGGGCGGAACCGCGCAGGCGCAGACGGCGCGGACCCTGCAGGATGACGCGGCGGCGTTCGGGGCACGGGAGGCGGTGTCCGCGGCGCGTCTGTCGCCGGACGGTTCGAGCGTGATGTACGTCACTCCGGGTCCGGGGCCTAAGACTTTCGCGGTCATCTCCAACCTCGAGACCGGCAAGAGCACTGTAGTAACCTCTGCCGACGGCCAGCCAGAGCTGCTGCGCTGGTGCAATTTTGCGGCGCCTGACCGAGCTGTTTGCCAGATCAGCGCCCTTACCAACCAGACAAGCAAGATCATCGGTTTCTCCCGCCTTCTTTCGATGAACATCGACGGCACGGACGGGAAGCTGCTTGGCCAGCGCGAAAGCATCTACGATTGGGGGCAGCGCCAGTTCGACGCGTCGGTCCTTGACTGGAATGGCGGCAAGGACGGCAAGATCCTCATGCAGCGCGCCTATGTTCCCGAAAGCGGCTCGTTCGCGGTTCAGAGCCGCCTCGCTCGCAAGAAAGAGGGTCTGGGCGTGGACCTGGTGGATGCGAGGACACTTCAGCCGCGTTCGATCGAGCTGCCGCGGGACTCGGCCTCGGGATACATGACCGACGGTCGCGGCAACGTTCGCCTGATGAGCACGGTCGAGACGTCGAGCAACGGATCGAGCCTCACCGGGCGGGTCAAGTACTTCTATCGGACGGCCGACTCGCGCGAATGGAAGGAGCTGGTCGGCTATGCCGACTTCGAAGACCAGCTCGATCCGCTGGCGATCGATGCCGAGATTAATGCTCTCTATGCATTGAAGAAGAAGGACGGCCGCCGGGCGCTCTATACGATCAAGCTGGACGGAAGCCTGGCGGAGAAGCTGATCGCGCAGAATCCTCGCGTCGATATCGACGGCGTCGAGCGGATCGGCGACGGGCAGCGGGTCATCGGCTATTCCTATTCGGATGAGACTAACAAGGTCGACTATTTCGATCCTGAATTCAAAGCGCTCGCCCAGTCGCTATCGAAGGCGATGCCGAATCTGCCGCTGATCAATTTCGTCGACTCGACGGCGGACGGACGCAAGCTTTTGATCTTCGCCGGAAGCGACAACGACCCGGGCCGGTTCTATTTGTTCGACCGCGACAAGAAGACGCTGAACGAGGCGATGCTGGAACGGCCACAGCTCGAGGGTCGGCAACTCGCCACGATGAAGGCGGTCACGATCCCGGCGCCCGACGGAGCCCAGATCCCGGCCTATCTGACGCTGCCTCCAGGCAAGGAAAGCGCCAAGGGGCTTCCGGCTGTCGTGCTGCCTCATGGCGGTCCGAGCGCTCGCGATTATTGGGGGTTCGATTGGCTGTCGCAATTCCTTGCCGCGCGCGGCTATGCGGTGATCCAGCCGCAGTTCCGCGGCTCGGCCGGCTTCGGCGACGATTGGTTGAACGACAACGCGTTGCGCAACTGGCGGGCAGCGATGACCGACGTTGCCACGTCGGCGCGGTGGCTGGGGTCGCAGGGAATTGCAGATCCCGACCGAATCGCGATCGTCGGCTGGTCCTACGGCGGTTACGCCGCCCTGCAGTCGGCTGCCATCGACCCGCAGCTGTACAAGGCCGTAGTCGCGGTTGCGCCGGTAACCGACTTTGCAATGCTGAAGGAAGATGCGGTCGGATTTACCTCGGCGAGCCTGGTGGCGAAGGAGATCGGATCCGGAGCGCACGTCGCCGAAGGCTCGCCGCTGCGACGCGCTGCCGAGATTCAGGCTCCGGTGCTCCTCGTCCATGGCGACCTCGACGCCAACGTCGCGTTCCGCCACTCGCAGAAGATGGAAGAGGCGCTGCGCGGCGCCGGCAAGCAGGTCGAGTTCCTGCAGTACAAGGGCCTCGACCATCAGCTGCGCGACTCGACTGTCCGCGCCGAGTTCTTGACCCGAATCGGCCAGCTCCTCGACCGCACCATCGGCAAATAAAAAAGGGCGGCCGCGCGGCCGCCCTTTTCAATCCGCAGGTCCGTTGAGGATCAGCGCGAGTAGAACTCGATGACCAGGTTCGGCTCCATCCGTACCGGATAGGGCACCTCGTCGAGCGTCGGAACCCGGCTGTAGGTGACCTTCGAGGTGCCGTCGGGCACCACGTAATCGGGCACGTCGCGCTCGGCGAGGCCCTGGGCTTCGATGACCAGCGCCATTTCCTGCGCCTTGGGCCCGAGCTCGATGACGTCGCCGACGTTCACCCGGCGCGAGGCGATGTTGCACTTGGTGCCGTTGACCCGGATGTGGCCGTGGCTGACCAGCTGGCGGGCGGCCCAGATGGTCGGCGCGAACTTGGCGCGATAGACGACCATGTCGAGCCGGCGCTCGAGCAGGCCGATCAGGTTCTGCGAGGCGTCGCCCTTCATCGCGCTGGCCTCGGTGTAGGTGCGCTTGAACTGCTTTTCGGTGATGTCGCCGTAATAGCCCTTGAGCTTCTGCTTGGCGCGCAGCTGGATCCCGAAGTCGGAAAGCTTGCCCTTGCGGCGCTGGCCGTGCTGGCCGGGACCATATTCGCGGCGGTTGACCGGGCTCTTGGG
>CBIHLI010000152.1:0-4220 GCA_966210575.1 uncultured Sphingomonas sp. | reverse complement strand
AAGCCGCGGTTGGCGAATTTGCCGTCGCCGGCGGCGACGGCGATCGAGCCAATATGCAGCCAGATCGCATTGCGGCGCGCCGAATCGCGGCAGGCGGCCAGCACCGCATCCTCCTCGGCGGTCCGAACGTTTTTGCGCGCTCGTTCAGTATCGCAATCGAGGAGCCCCGACATTTCCGGAGTGAACAGCATCTGCGCGCCGCCCGCCGCCGCTTCCTCGATCGCGCGCACCAGCGCGTCGGCATTGGCGGCCGGATCGATGCCGGTGCGGGACTGGAAGATCGCGATTTTTGTCACGCGGCGAGCAGATCGCTCAACTTGCCATCGCGCTCAAGTGCGTGGAGATCGGTGAAGCCGCCGATGTGGCGGCCGTCGATGAAAATCTGCGGGACGGTGGTCCGGCCGCCGGCGCGCTGAATCATTTCCTCGCGCTTCGGGCCGCCGCTGTCGATCACATATTCCTCGAAGGTGATGCCTTTCGATTCGAGCAGGTTGCGGGCCCGCCAGCAGTAGCCGCAGAAGGTTTTTGAATAGATTTCGACCTTTGCCACTTTAATTCAAATCCCTGTCAGACGAGCTGCGACGGCCGGATGACTCGCGCCCAACTGACCAGGTCAACCCGCGCCGCCCCTGCCCTTTTCAGGACTCTCGCGCAGGCATTAGCGGTGCTTCCGGTCGTCAGAACGTCATCGACTAAAACGATATTTCGGCCGCGAAGCTCCGCCTGGCGGTTGGCCCGGAAAGCGCCGGCAACGGTTCGCCGGCGCTGCAGCATGTTGAGGCCCTTGAGCGGCGGTGTCGCCCGCACCCGCTTCAGGGCATCGATCTCAACCCCATATCCCGTTCGTCGCGACAGTTCGCGGGCAACGATCGCCGACTGGTTAAACCCGCGGCGCCACAATCGCGACCGGTGGAGGGGAACTGGAACGAAGACGGTGTCGCCGGGCAGGTCGCCGAGCAGCGGCTGCATGTAGCGCGACATGGTTCGGGCAAGCGCGACCTTGCGGCCATATTTGAGGCGCATGGTGATCGATCGGCTGATGTCGCCATAAGCGACTGCGGCGCGGATCCGGTCGAGCCGCGGCGGCTTGGCGAGGCAGACTGCGCAGGTTTCGATGTCGGTCGCCTTCAGCGGCAGCCCGCAGCGCGAGCAGCCGCCAGCCCCAAGGAACTCGAGCTGTTTCCAGCAATCGGCGCAGAAGCTGTCCACGTCGTGGACGATCGTGCCGCAACCCCCGCAGCGCGGCGGCAAGGCGAAGTCGAGCACCGAACGGACCAGCCGCGAGGCCGCGCTTGTGAACTGCATCGTCCACCTTGTCGCGCACCGCTGGCCCGCGCACAAGCGCCCCGGTGACCGACCTGTTCGACATGGGCTTGCGGGCAATCCGGCGCGACCGCGCCTGCCGGTCGGGACCGGTGCTGTTCCTGTATGAGCGCGCCTTCGCCGAAATCCTCGAACGGCTGTCCGAGATCAATCGAAGCTTCGGCTCGGCGCTGCTGATCGGCTGTCCCGATCCGGCGTGGCCGGCAAGGCTCGCCAAGATCGCCGCATCGGTGACGGTAATCGATCCCGGCCCCCTGTTCGCCCAGGGCGCGCATGGACGCCACACGATCGATGAGATGATCGAGCTGGAGCCGGAGAGCTTCGACCTCATCGTCGCCGTCGGCACACTGGACACGATCAACGACCTCCCCGCGGCGCTGCTTCGGCTGCGCTTCGCCCTGAAGCGAGACTCGCTGCTAATCGGGGCGATCGCTGGCGGCGGCAGCTTGCCTCGGCTGCGCCAGGCGATGCGGGCCGCCGATACGGCGATTGGCGGCGCGTCGCCGCACGTCCATCCGCGGGTCGAGCCCGGCGCCCTCGCCCAATTGCTGTCGGCCGCCGGCCTGGCGATGCCGGTCGTCGACGTCGAACGGGTTCGGGTCGCTTACCGCAGCTTGCGCCAGCTAGTCGCGGATCTTCGCGGCATGGGCGCGACCAATATCCTCAACGCCCGTTCGCGAACTCTGCTTGGCCGCGGCGCGCTTGCGGCCGCCGAGCGGGACTTCTCCGAGGATTCGCAGGATGGGCGGACCATCGAGCTGTTCGAGATTTTGCACTTCGCCGCATGGAGCCCGGCGGCGGGCGCCTAGATGGATGCGGCGCCGTTAACCGAGCCTGTCGCTAAAGTTGTTAACTTTGGGCCCTTATTGGCTTCATTGTGGATGTGGACCAGAGGAGGGTGGCGTGGACGCTGTCCGACGGAATTTGCGCGGGCTGCTCGCCGACGAACGGGGAGCGACCGCGATCGAATATGGGCTGATCGCAGCACTTATCGCGATCGCCGCGATGGGCGGCATGACTGCGCTGGGCGGCGGCTCCAACGGCATGTGGAGCAACCTTCAGAACACCATCGTCGAGTCCGAGTAGCCCGCGTCAGCTGCGGCGCGCGCCATAGACGACCAGCTTGACCTTCTGGCCCGGCGCCAGCCGCGCGTTCGGCGCGAGCCCGTTGAGCGTCAGGAACCGGTCGAGCTGGAAATTGCGATAGGCCATCCGCCGGCTGAGCGACTGGACGGCGTCGCCCGGCGCGACCGTGACGACGTCGATCACCCGTGGACGGATCGCCGCCGCCTCGGCGGTGCTGATCTTGCGGATCGAGCTCACCATCGAGGCAAACTGGCCCATTCCGCTGCCGCCGGGGGTCAGCATCACGAAATGATAAACCGTGCCCGGCGCCCATTGATAGGCGACGACGCTGACGTCGACCACGCCTGACTGGGTTGAGGCGCGGGTGACGGTGTAGGCCGCCGGGATTCCGTTGATGACCGTCCGTTGCGGGCGCGGCGCCGGAAGCTGGCGATTGCCGGCAAGCTCGCGGATCGCCTCATAGACGTAATTTTCGAGGCTTCCGCTGTAGCGCCCGCCGCCGAACTGCGCCTTGCCGGCCGAACCCGAGATCGTCACCGCCCGGGTGCCGTTCTGCATCAGATAGCCGACCGGGACCGCGAAATAGATCCTAAGGTCGGGGTGGGTGAAGGTGCGGCCTTCGATTATCCCCTGCTCGGGATCGTCGTCGACATAGATTCCGTCGATCCGGCCGAGGTACTCGTCGCGGTTGCGGATGCCGGTGCCGAGGCGGCCGGTGGCCCGCCCCTCCTGGGCGGCGCGCTGCATCCGGTTTTCGCTGAGCGGATGGGTGCTTGCCCATTCGGGCAGCTGGCGATTGTCGCGGCCCTGGACGCGTGCCTGGAGCGCGCTGTTGCGGGTCAGCGCGGCGAGGATCCCGACGCCGCCGGCCGGATCGTAGCCGGCACCGATCAGGTAGCGCAGGCCAAGCGTGTCGGCCTGATATTCCTGGTCGCGCGAGAAGCTCAGCAACCGCAGCACCGCATCCCGTTGCGAAATTTGGGCAATGCTGCTGCCAAGGCCGCCGCCGAGGACGCTGCCCAAGATTGCGCCGAGGATGCCGCCAATCGTTTGACGCCTTGCGACCTGCTCGCGCGCCTGGGCGTGGCCCGCGGCGACATGCCCGACCTCGTGGGCGATGGCGAACGCGAGCTCGGATTCGTCGTTGGCGAGGCCCATCAACTGACGAGTGACGTAGACGTACCCGCCCGGCACGGCGAAGGCGTTCTCGACGGCCGAATTGAGCAGGGTGAAGCGATAGACGGCGGCGGAATTGGCGACCCCCGACTGGGCCGCGACACGGTGGCCGATCGCGTTGACGTACGCCCCACGCGGGCCGGTGTCGGCGCCGCCATATTCCTGCACCAGCAGCGGGTGCTCGCGCTGCGCTTCGGCGACCAGCCGCGGGTCGAGCGTTCGGGCGCGATATTGCGCCGGTCCCGCCGTCGCCGACAGCACCAACGCAGCGCCAGAGAATAACAGCAGCGCCTTACGCATCGTCCCTCTCACGTTGTTCGGGGGAGAAGTTACGGTGCGCTTTTGAACGACAGATGACTGACTCGGGTTCCTGCCGACGATCAGCCGATTGCCAGGAACTTGGCCCGGCGCTGCTTGAGCAGCTGATCGGGGGACATTGCCGAGCAGCCGTCAAGCTCTTCGAGGATCGCCGATTTCAGAGTGGCGACGGCCGCCTCGGGATTGCGTTGCGCGCCCCCCACCGGCTCGGGAACGATGCGGTCGATGACCCCCAGCGCCTGAAGGTCGTTGGCGGTGATGCGCATCGCTTCGGCGGCATCGGCGGCCTTGTCCGCGGTGCGCCAGAGGATGGACGC
>CBIHLI010000151.1:0-4267 GCA_966210575.1 uncultured Sphingomonas sp. | reverse complement strand
GCGGTGACCTCGGAATACGTCAATCATGCCCACAACGATTATCTCGAGCTGGTCCTCGAGCTCGGCGCCGCCGGTGCCGTGCTTATCGTCCTGTTTCTCGGCTGGTGGGCGGTGGCCGCAACGCGGGTCTGGACCTCGACCCTTAGCACCCCGTTCGGCCGGGCGGCGACGATCGCCACGGCGGCGATCCTAGCCCACAGCATCGTCGACTATCCGCTTCGCACCGGCGCCCTGATGGCGGTGTTCGGAGCCGCGATCGCGCTGATGGCGCAGCGCTCGCGAAGCGCTCCCGAAAACAAGCGCAGCGACCTGCGTCCGGCGAGGCACGTCAAGCTCGGTTGAGCCCGCCGTTCGTCGAAATTTGCCGCAGAGGCGCCCGACCCGGCGCAACTGTGTTGTTTCAGCAACATTGCATGCTAGGGCAGGGGCAATGGATGCCCCGACGGCCGAATCAGAACTGAGAGCTTCGCGAATGCGCCGCTGGCTCGAGCGCGAGCGGGTGAGTGGGCGATTCTATCGCTTTGCTGCGATCGCGACGGCGGCCGTGCTGGTCGTCACCGCGGCTCTGAGCTTCTGGCTACTGCAGCGGCCGGCCGCGCCTGGCACATTGCTGTCGCCGCCGATGATCGCGCTGCTGCTGGTTGCGAACCTCATCCCGGCAATCGCGCTGATGGTCTTGCTTTCGCGGCGGATTGCGAAGTCCCGGGCGGAGAGGGGTGGGCTGGGCAGTGGACAGCTTCACACCCGTCTCGTCGCGCTGTTCTCCGTGATTGCGGCAGTCCCCACTGTGTTGGTTGCGATCTTCGCATCACTGCTTTTCCAGAGCGGATTGGAATTCTGGTTTTCGGACCGAGCCAAGGGGATGCTCGAGAACTCAGTCCAGGTGGCAAGCGGTGCTTATCGTTATGGCATCGGCCAGGTTGCCGACGAAGCGACGGCGACGGCTGGCGACCTTGCCGAAGGCCTGCAGCGAGTGCCGATCGACGATCCACAAGTCGGCAATGCGCTTGCCGCTTACGTTGTCCTTCGATCGCTAAACGAAATGGCCATCCTCAATATCGATTCGAATGGCCGCGTTAGGTCGCTCGCGGTGGTCAATGGCTACGACGGGATGATTGAGCCGGCCCGAATCCGCGAAGCTGCAGCTCAGCTGAAGGGAGTGGAGAAACCGACGGCCGTCGACGCGCGCACGCCCGACCGTTTGTCGGTCCTGACGCCGCTAGACTTCGGCCAGAATACCTATCTTTACGTTGCACGCTGGGTCGATCCTGAGCTGGCAGCCCAAGTCAGCCGGGCAAATGAGGTGCTTGAAGACTATCGTGGTCTGCTGGAGCGCTCGCGTCTCAATCAACTCCGGTTCAACGCGGCGCTTCTGTTCGGCTCGCTGATCATCGTCGGCTTGGCAATTGCCGCGGCGCTGCGTCTCGCGGATCGCCTGGTGCGGCCGGTCGGGCAACTCGCCGAGGCTGCCGGCAGGATTGAGGAAGGCGACTTTACCGCGCGCGTGCCGATCACCGAGACCGAGGACGAGATCGAGACTCTCGCCCATGCGTTCAACCGGATGACGGCGCGGATCGAGGAGCAGACCGGCGCGCTGCGATCGGCCAACGCCCAGCTGGAAACCCGCCGGGCCTTCATCGAAGCGGTGCTGTCGAGCGTCACGGCTGGCGTGGTCGCGCTCGATTCCGACAATCGGGTGCTGCTCATCAACCGCTCGGCCGAAGCGCTCCTCCAGCACGGCGACAAGACTATCGAAGGCGCGGCTCTCGGACAGATCTCGCCCGACCTCGACGAGTTCATGCACGGCGACGAGCGCGAGGCGAACGTCGAGATCGAGGTGGGCCGCGGCCACCGGACGCTGGCGGTCAAGCGGGTCCGCTACCAGGACGGGGCAGTGCTGACCTTCGACGACATCACCGACCAGCTGACCGACCAGCGCAGCGCCGCCTGGTCGGATATCGCCCGGCGGATCGCCCACGAGATCAAGAACCCGCTGACCCCGATTCAGCTCGCCGCCGAGCGCCTGCAGCGCCGGTTCGGCGGCGAAGTCGAGTCGGACAAGGAGACGTTCGAGCGGCTGACCGGCACCATCGTCCGCCAGGTCGGCGATCTCAGGCGGATGGTCGACGAATTCTCCAATTTCGCGCGCATGCCCAAGCCGGCGTTCCGCGAGGAGAACGTCCACGAAATCGCCCGCCAGGCCCTGTTCCTGCACGAAGTCGCGCATCCCCAGATCAAGTTCACGCTCGAGCCGCCGGCCGGCGAGCTGCTCATGGTCTGCGACCGCCGCCAGCTCGGCCAGGCGCTGACAAACGTCGTCAAGAACGCCGTAGAAGCCATTGAAACCAGGCGAGCGCGTGGGGAGCATCAACTCAACGGCGACCGCGTCGACCTGCGGCTCCACCGCGAGGGCGAGCAACTGGTGATCGACATCACCGACACCGGCATCGGGCTGCCCGAGGATCGCGAACGCCTGACAGAGCCGTACATGACGACGCGCGTGCGCGGCACCGGCCTCGGGCTGGCGATCGTCAAGAAGATCGTCGAGGAGCATTGCGGCGAGATCGCCTTCCTCGACCGCTCCGGCGGAGGCACGCACGTCCGCATTGCCTTCGACGTCGACAAGCTGGCCGAGCGGGAAGGGGAGGGCCCGGCGCCCGAACCGGACGACAATGAAGAAAGCGAGAATGAAACAGATGCTTAGGGAGCGTTGCTGATGGCCCTCGAGGTCCTGGTCGTCGATGATGAAGAGGATATCCGCGACCTCGTCAGCGGCGTTCTCGAAGACGAGGGTTATGCGGTGCGCAGCGCCGCCGACAGCAGCTCGGCGCTCGAGGCGATCAAGGACCGGCGGCCGTCGCTGCTGTTGCTCGATGTCTGGCTGCAGGGGTCCCGCCTCGACGGACTGCAATTGCTCCAGGAGGTCAAGCGCCAGGACCCGAGCCTGCCGGTGCTGATGATTTCGGGTCACGGCAATCTCGACACCGCGGTCGCTGCGGTCCGCGAGGGCGCTGTCGACTTCATCGAGAAGCCGTTCGAGGCCGGGCACCTGCTTCACCTGGTGGCGCGCGCCACTGAAACTGAGCGGTTGCGCCGCGAAAACGCCAACCTGCGCCAGCACATCGTCCACGACGAGGTGCTGAGCGGCAATTCGGTCGCGATCAACACCGTTCGAGCAACCCTGAAGCGGGTCGCCCCGACCGGAAGCCGGGTGCTGATCACCGGTCCCGCCGGTGTCGGCAAGGAGGTTGCGGCGCGGACCATTCATCAATGGAGCACCCGCGCCAACGGGCCGTTCGTCGTCGTCTCGGCGGCGATGATGACTCCCGAACGGGTTGAGGAGGAGCTGTTCGGCGTCGACAGCGAGGATATGAGCCGGCCCGGACTGCTCGAGCAGGCACATGGCGGGACCCTGTTCCTCGACGAGATTGCCGACATGCCGCCGACCACCCAGGCGAAGATCCTGCGGGTGCTGACCGACCAGAGCTATCACCGGGTCGGCGGCCAGCGCCCCGTCAAGGTGGACGTGCGGGTTCTGTCGGCGACTTCGCGCGACCTCGCCCAGGAAATCGTCGAGGGGCGCTTCCGCGAGGATCTGTTCTACCGGCTCAACGTCGTCCCGGTGCGGCTTCCGCCGCTTCGGGAGCGGCGCGAGGACATCCCCGAGCTCGCCAACCAGTTCCTCGCGCGGTTCGCCGCAGAGCGCCGAGTCCCGTCGCCGGAGTTGTCCGACGAAGCGATCGCCGCGCTGCAGGCGCACGACTGGCCGGGCAATGTCCGCCAGCTTCGCAACATCATCGAGCGCACCGTGATCCTTGCGCCGTGCGAGCGGGTCGAGCGGATCGAAGCCGACATGCTGCCGTCGGAAATCCTCGAGAACCAGGGCTCCTCGGGCATCTCAAGCCAGGCGATGACGATCATGGGCAGCCCGCTTCGCGAAGCCCGCGAATCGTTCGAGCGCGAATATCTCAGAATCCAGATCCGGCGCTTTTCCGGCAACATCTCGCGCACAGCCTCGTTCATCGGCATGGAACGCTCGGCCCTGCACCGCAAACTGAAGGCGCTCGGCATCGGCGACAAGCGCGAGGAGGAGTGACCGCGCCTGGAATGACCGCGAAGCCGCTCAGCCTTCAGGACCATTTCCTCAACAGCGCGCGCAAGTCGAAGACCCCGCTGACCGTCTTCCTGTTGAAGGGCGTCAAGCTGCAGGGCGTCATCACCTGGTTCGATTCCTTCTCGCTGCTGCTTCGCCGCGACGGTCAGACCC
>CBIHLI010000150.1:0-4268 GCA_966210575.1 uncultured Sphingomonas sp. | reverse complement strand
GGCTTCGGCGCGACCGGCCAATGCGCCAGAACCAGCCAACAATGCCGAGGCGGCAATCGCCCGCGCTCAGCAGGGCAAGGTCAACGTCACCCCCGATACCGCCATCCAGATGGCCGGAAAGTTGTACAGTGCGGGCAATTTTGCCCAGGCGGAGAAGGTCTGCCGCCAGCTCCTCGCTTCGCGGCCAGGAAGTGCCGATGCGCACAACATTCTCGGGGTGACCCTGCAGGCGCTCGGCCGCGGCGAGGAAGCAGTCGAATCGTTGAAGCGGGCGGTCGAGCTCGCGCCCGGGTCGGCCAGCATCCACGCCAATCTCGGTGAGATCCTTCGCCAGCAGGGCAAGACCGAAGAAGCCGCGGAGGCATTGGAGAAGGCCGTCGAGTTGGACGGAAACAACGGCCAGGCGCTGAACAATCTTGGAATCACCTACTTCGAGCGCGGCAGGCCCAAGATCGCCGTCGAACATTATCGCAAGGCGATCGAAGTGCGTCCCGACATGGCGGAGGCGCACAACAACCTCGGCAATGCGCTCCGAGTCATGCGGGACATCGACGGCGCGATCGATGCCTATCAGGATGCGCTGACCTATCGCGAGCGCTATCCCGAGGCCTACAACAACCTCGGCACCATGCTTTTCCAGCAAGGCAAGCTCGACGAGGCCGAACATGCGCTTCGCAAGGCGATCAACCAGAATCCCGCCTATATCGAAGCCTACGTCAATCTCGCCAACGTCCACATCGGCAAGAAGAACGATGTCGAAGCGCTCCGAATCCTCGCCGAGGCGCTCAAGTTCGCGCCGACGCATGTCGAGACATTGGTCGTTACCGCCAAGACCCAGAACCGGCGAGGCGCCTATATGCTTGCGGAGCAGGCTTGCCGGCACGCGATCAAGCAAGAGCCCGACAACGTCGATGCGCTGACCGTGCTCGGGCAAGTGTTTCATGAGACCGACCGCTATGACGAGGCGATCGAAGTCCTCGAGCGCGCCCTGAAGTCCAATCCGGACAGCGCCGAAGCCCTGAACTTCTACGGAATCGCGCTCAAATCGGTTGGTCGTCTCGACGAGGCCCGCGAGCAGATCCTCAAGGCGCTCCGGCTGAACCGGAGGATTTTGGGCGCTTATGCCAATCTGAACGATCTGGTCGATTTTTCCGAAGGCGAAGGCGCCGAGCTGTTCGAGGAAATGGATCGGATCTTCAAGGCCGCCAAAGATCCCGAGCAGGAAGGGTTCCTGCCGCTCCATTTCGCTTATGCCAAGGCGCTCGACGACCGCGGCGAGCATGAGCGCGCGCTGCAGCATTACATCATCGGCGGCAGGCTCAAGCGCGCCCAGCTCAACTATGACGAGAGTGAAATCGGCCGCTTCTTCGACGGCATCCGCGAAGCCTTCCCGAAGGAGATCTTCGAGAATCGCAGCTTCGCCGGCAATCCCGACGAGCGGCCGGTGTTCATCGTCGGAATGCCGCGCTCCGGATCGACCCTGGTCGAGCAGATCCTGTCCAGCCACCCGGACGTCTACGGCGCCGGCGAGGTCAAATATCTCAGCATAGCGCTGAGCAGGGCCCGCGACCGCTTTCCCTCGCTGCCGAAGTTCCCTGTGATGGTCGAGAAGATCAGCCCGGCCCAGCTGGGGATCATCGCCGACACCTATCTGAAGTTTCTCACCAAGAGCTCGGGCGACGCGCAGCGGATCACCGACAAGCTGCTGACCAACTATTTCTTCGTCGGGATGATTCACCTGATGTTCCCGAACGCGAAAATCATCAACACCCAGCGCGACCCGGTCGACACCTGCCTTTCCGGCTTCACCAAGCTGTTCAAGGACGACATGCCGCACAGCTATGACCTCGGCGAACTCGGCCGCTATTACGGCAAGTATCGCGAGCTGATGGAGCATTGGGAGAAGGTGCTCCCCAAAGGCGTCCTCAAGACCGTGCAATATGAAGAGGTCGTCGCCGACACGGAGAAGGAAGCGAAGACGCTGATCGAGTTCCTCGGGCTCAGGTGGGACCCGAAGTGCGTCGACTTCCACAAGTCGGACCGGCCGGTGAAGACGGCGAGCGTCGCCCAGGTCCGCAAGCCGATCTACAACACCTCGGTCAAGCGCTGGAAGAAGTATGGCGACGGCCTGCAGCCGCTGGTCGATGCCATCGCCGGCAAGCCGGCCGCAAAGGGCAAAGGCAAGGCCAAGCAGACCGAGAAGGCGTGAACGGCGAGCGGCCGCCGGCGGTGCGCGCCGGCGACCCCAGCAAGGCGCAAATGCAACGCATATTCGTCACCGGCACCGCAGGGTTCATCGGCTACCACCTCGCCGAGCTGTTGCTCGCCGAAGGCTTCCAGGTGCACGGCTATGACGGCCTTACCGATTATTACGACGTTCGGCTGAAGCGCCGGCGCCAACAGCGCCTTTTGCAGCACCCCAATTTCGCCGCGACCGAGAGCATGCTGGAAGATTCCGAGCTATTGCGCACGGTGACCAGCGAGTTCCAGCCGGACGTCATCGTCCACCTTGCCGCCCAGGCGGGCGTTCGCTACAGCCTCGAGAACCCCCGCGCCTATGTCGACTCCAACGTCGTCGGCACCTTCAACATCCTCGAGATCGCCAGGCAGCTCCAAATTCAGCATTTGCTGATGGCGTCGACCTCGTCGGTCTATGGCGCAAACCAGCAGATGCCGTTCCGCGAGACGGAAAAGGCCGACGCCCAGCTGACGATCTATTCGGCGACCAAGAAGGCGACCGAATCGATGGCGCATTCCTACGCCAACCTGTTCGAGATCCCGATCACGGTGCTGCGCTTCTTCAGCGTCTACGGAACCTGGGGCCGGCCCGACCTGGCCCTGTTCAAGTTCGTCGACGCGATGCTCGATGACCGGCCGATCGATATCTACAACAATGGCGAGATGCTTCGCGACTTCACCTTCGTGTCGGACCTGGTCAGGGCGATCCGGATGCTGATCCCGGTGGTTCCGCCGGGCCTCGAATCGCGCGGTGACGTTCCCAGCACGGATTCGCTGAGCCCGGTAGCGCCGTTCCGGATCGTCAACATCGGCAACAGCGAGCCGGTGCGGCTGCTCGACTTCATCGACCTGGTCGAGGAAGAGCTCGGCAAGACCGCAATTCGCAACTACATGCCGATGCAACCCGGCGACGTCGCGGCGACCTGGGCCGATGCGACCCTGCTTCGCGATCTCACCGGTTATCAGCCGCTAGTCGGGGTTCGCGAGGGCATCGCCGCATTTGTCGGCTGGTTTCGCGACTATTATCAGAAGTAGCCCATGCACAAGCTGACGCATCTCGACCGGCTCGAAGCCGAAAGCATCCACATCATGCGCGAAACCGTCGCCGAGGCGGACAAGCCAGTGATGCTCTATTCGATCGGCAAGGATTCGGCGGTGATGCTGCACCTCGCCCGCAAGGCCTTCTACCCGGCGCCGCTGCCGTTCCCGCTGCTCCACGTCGATACCGGCTGGAAGTTCAAGGACATGTACGCGCTTCGCGACAAGGTCGGGGCCGAGCCGGGGATCGAGCTGCTGGTCTACAAGAATCCCGAGGCCGAGCGGCAGGGGATCAACCCGTTCGACCACGGCCCGCTGCACACCGACATGTGGAAGACCGAAGGCCTCAAGCAGGCGCTCGACAAGTTCGGCTTCGACGCGGCTTTCGGCGGCGCCCGGCGCGACGAGGAGAAGAGCCGGGCGAAGGAGCGGATCTTCAGTTTCCGCACCGCCAACCACCGCTGGGACCCGAAGCGCCAGCGGCCGGAGCTGTGGGCGCTCTACAATGTCCGCAAGAACAAGGGCGAAAGCGTCCGCGTGTTTCCGCTGTCGAACTGGACCGAACTCGACGTCTGGCAATATATCCTTCGCGAAAGAATCGAGATCGTGCCGCTCTATTTCGCCGCGGAACGGCCGACGGTGATCCGCGACGGCCTGACGCTGATGGTCGACGACGACCGCTTCCCGCTGAACGGCGAGGAACCTGTCGGCCGCAAGGTGCGGTTCCGGACGCTCGGCTGCTATCCGCTCACCGGCGCCGTCGAAAGCGCGGCGGCAACCGTCGAAGAAGTTGTCGCCGAGATGCTTCTGACGACCACCTCGGAACGGCAGGGCCGCGCGATCGACCGCGACGCCGGCGCGGCCAGCATGGAGAAGAAGAAGCAAGAGGGCTATTTCTGATGGCCCGGGTGCTCGACCAGGATCGCGAGCTGATCGCCCGCGACGTCTCCGAATGGCTGGCGCTCCATGAGCATAAGGAGATGCTGCGCTTC
>CBIHLI010000149.1:0-4287 GCA_966210575.1 uncultured Sphingomonas sp. | reverse complement strand
CTCCGACCGCGCCGGCGGTGTTGCCCCGGCTGGCCAGCGATTCGGAGATTCGCAGCCAGGGTTCGGCATTGGTGAACTGGCCGAAGAAGGCGTGGCGGATCCTGGTCAGCGGGATCGGCGGTTCGGGGGCAAGCGTGCTGGCCGGCGAACCGCTCAGGCTGGGCCTGCCCTGGAGCGCATAGCCGGCGCTCCCGAACAACAGCGCCGCCGCCGCAAGCTGCAGCAGCGACCCGCGCAACCCGAGCAACCGAAGCGCGCCGAGCGCCGCCGCGACCAGCAGCAGCAGGATCAGCCAACCGTTCATCCCCGGCCCCGTCGCTTGAGCCGGCTGCGCGCCAGCAGCGCGCCTCCGGCGAGCAGCGCGACCGGAAGCAGCCACAATGGCCAGGTCAGCGGCTCGGACGGCGGCCGATAGGTGATCCAATTGCCATAGCGCTGGATCAGCCAGGCGCGGATCGACGCCGGCGATTCCCCGGCGGCGATTCGCCGACGCACCAGGTCGCGCATGTCGGCGGCGAGCTCGGCGTCGCTGTCGGCGATCGACTGGCCCTGGCAAACCAGGCAGCGGATCTCTTCCATCAGCGCCTGCGCCGCCGCCTCCTGGCGGGCGTCGGGCAGCTGCCGGTTCGCCCAGTGCGCGGGCGGCAGCGAAGAATCGGCCAGCGCCGGGCTGGCGGCCAGCAGCGCCACGAACAGCCACAGCCGCTTCATCGCGCCGCCTCCACAGCTTGCAGGATTTTTGGAATGTCACTGGCTTCGATCGGCCCGACATGCTCCCTCCGGATGATCCCGCGGCCGTCGACGACAAACGATTCCGGAACCCCCGCCGAGCCGAACGCGAGCTGGAGCTTGCTTGTCCGGTCGGCGCCGATCCGCTCGAACGGGTCGCCGTTGTCGGCCAGGAATTGCGCCAGCTCCTCGGGCCGGTCGCGGACCGCGATGCCGACGATCGGCACGCCGCGTTGCTTGATCTCCATCAGCACCGGGGCTTCGGCGATGCACGGAACGCACCAGCTGGCGAAGAAATTGACCAGCTTCACCTCGCCGTCGGCGAGATTGCCGGGCGCAAGGCCCGCTTTGCCCGGAAGCGCGGCGGATGCGGCGAATTGCGGCACCGGCTTGCCGATCATCTGCGAGCGGATCGTCGTGTCCGGCGGGTTGGCGAGGCGCCAGACCATGGCGCCGACAATCAGCGCGAGGACTCCCACCGGCAGGATGCGCAGCCAATTGCTCATCGCGCCCGCGCCTTCTGCCATCCGCGCCAGGCGCGGCCGCCGAGCGACAATGCGCCGCCAAGCGCGATCAGCGCGCCGCCCAGCCAGATCAGGGTCACCAGCGGCTTCCACCACAGCCGGAGCTGCCAGCGCCCGTCCCCGGCCGGCTGGCCAAGCACCGTGTAGAGCTGGCCGGACAGCACGGTTTTGATCGCCGCCTCGTTGGTTTCGGTCGGCGGGTCGGTATAGAAGCGGCTCTGCGGCTTGAGCACGCTAACTCCGCCGCCGCGTGAGGCGCGAAGCTCGGCCTGCAGCGCCGTCCAGTTCGGCCCGGCGGTCGGCGTGATGGCTTTGAACTCGACGAACCACGGCCCGACCGCGATCCGATCGCCGGGCGTGGCCGCGGTCAGCACCTCCCTGGTCAGAAGGTTGCTGCCGGATATTCCGGCAAGCGCGACCGCGACTCCGAAGTGGGCGGTTACCATGCCCCAGGTCGAAAGCGGCGTCCGCCTGAGTTTCCGACCCGCAAGCGGCAGCAGGCTGGCGATCGCCAGCGCCGCCGCGACGGCAAGCCCGAGCTTGGAGAGCAACCCGCCGCCCGGCATGACGAACAGTGCAACGAGCAGGACGGCGACGCCGATCAGCGCCGGCACCGCCAGCCGTTTCAGCCGCTCGCCCGAATCGCGCCGCCAATTCAGCAGCGGCCCGACCCCAATCAGCAGAGCGAGGACCAGCGCCAGCGGCCCGGCGACCGCGTTGAAATAGGGCGCTCCGACCGACAGCTTGTCGCCGGTCACGGCCTCGACGAACAATGGATAGAGCGTGCCGACGAAGACGATCCCAAGGATCACCGTCAGCAGCAGATTGTTGCCGACCAGCGCCGCCTCGCGGCTGACCAGCTCGAACCGCGACCCTTCCTCCAGCTTGCCCGAGCGCATCGCGAACAAGGTGAAGGCGGCGCCGACATAGAGGCCGAGCAACGCCAGCAGGAACGTGCCGCGATGCGGGTCGACGGCGAAGGCATGGACCGACGTCAGGATTCCCGAGCGGACCAGGAAGGTGCCGACCATCGACATCGAAAAGGCGACCATCGCCAGCATCACCGTCCACGCCCGAAGCGAATCGCGCGCCGCCAGCACGTTGACCGAATGCAGCAATGCGGTCGCCGCCAGCCACGGCATCAGCGACGCATTCTCGACCGGATCCCAGAACCACCAGCCGCCCCAGCCAAGCTCATAATAGGCCCAATAGCTGCCAGCGGTGATGCCGAGCGTCAGCAAGATCCATGCCGCCAGCACCCACGGCCGCATCGCCTTGGCCAGCGCGCTGTCCACCCGGCCGCTGATCAGCGCCCCGACCGCCAGGCTGAACGCCACCGACAGCCCGACATAGCCGAGGTAAAGCGTCGGCGGATGGAAGACGAGGCCGGGGTCCTGGAGCAGCGGGTTCAATCCCCTGCCCTCGGCCGCCGGCGGGTCGAGCCGGGCAAACGGGTTCGACGCGAACAGCAAAAAGGTGAAAAAGCCGAGCGCCAGCGCGCCCTGTGCTCCGAGCGCGGCCGTGAACGTCCGCTCGTCGAGCCGTCGCGAGAAGATCGCCAGCACCGCGCCGGCAACGCCGAGCACCGTCACCCACAGCAGCATCGAGCCTTCGTGATTCCCCCACGCGCCGGCCAGCTTGTAAATCCACGGCTTGGCGCTGTGGCTGTTCTCGGCGACCAGAAGCACCGACAGGTCGGTGCGGGCGAATACCATCAGCAGCATGACCATCGCGAACAGGGTCAGGCCGCCCTGCACGATCGCCACCGCCCGCATCGGCCGACCGCGAGCCGCCGCCGCCGGCCCAAACGCGAGAAACAGCTGCAAAAGTGCAAGCGCCGCCGCCAGCCAAAGCGCGGCAAGGCCGGCTTCGGCGATCACCGTTCGACCGTCTTGGCCGCCTTGTGCTCGGCGGCCTCGTTGCCGAGCTCGGGCGGCATGTAGCGCTCGTCATGCTTGGCGAGGATGTTGTCGGCGACGAACGTCCCATCCTCAGCCAACCGTCCCTCAGCCACAGCGCCGCTGCCTTCGCGGAACAGGTCGGGGACGATTCCGCGGAACAGCACCGGCACCTGGCCAGCGCCGTCACCGATCCGGAACCGAATCGTCACTCCGTCTGGCAGGCGCTCGATCGACCCTTCCTCGACCATCCCGCCGAGCCGGATTGGCTGGCCGATCGCGGCCTTGCCGGCGGCGATCTCGGCGGGCGTGTAGAAATAGGCGGCGCGGTCCTTCAGGCCCCACATCGCCAGCAGCGCCGCGCCGACGATTGCGGCCGCCGCGACGATGACCAGCACCAGCCGCTGATGCTTCGGCTTGGCGATCATTTGCGAAGCTTGTCGGCCTCGGCCTCGGCGCGGCGCATCCTTGCGAAGGACAGCAGCAAAAGCCCGCCAACCGCCAGGATCGTGACCGCATAAGCGGCGATGACGAACGCCCACTGGTTCATTCGCTCGCCGCCCTCCGCAACCGCGCCTCGACCCGAGCCCGGGCAAGCTCGGCGCGCATGCTCATCAGGCTGGCCGCCGCGAACAGGCAGGCGAAGCCGACGAACGCCAGCGGCAGCGGCCACAGGATCGATGGATCGATCGTCGAGCCGCCGACGCCGATGCTCTGGCCCTGGTGAAGCGTCCGCCACCACATCACCGAATAATGGATGATCGGCAGGTTGATCGCCCCGACCAGCCCGAACAACGCGGTGATCCGCCCTTCGCCGCCGCGCTCGCGCTCGGCCGAGCCCAGCGCGATATAGCCGAGATAGAGGAACAGCAGGATCAGCATCGACGTCAGCCGGCCGTCCCATTCCCACCACGTCCCCCAGGTCGGCCGCCCCCAGATCGATCCGGTGACCAGGCAGATGGCGGTGAATGTCGCCCCGGCCGGAGCGATCGCGCGCCCGGCAACGGCAGCGAGCGGGTGCCGCCACACGATCTGGCTGACCGCGGCCGCGACGAGGCCTGCCCAGCCGCCCATTCCCAGCCAGGCGGCCGGGACATGGACGTAGAGGATCCGCACCGTCTCGCCCTGCAGATAAT
>CBIHLI010000148.1:0-4319 GCA_966210575.1 uncultured Sphingomonas sp. | reverse complement strand
GGCGCATGGCCTGATCGGCGAGCTTCAACGGGTCGTCGCCGTCCAGCCGGTCGCTCATCGACCGGACCATGCCGATGCCGTCCGGAAGGCGCGGTTCGACCGCGAGCTCGGCTTCGATCAAATGGCTATTACCGTCGCGCCTGGCGCGGATATCGAGCGTTACTTCGCCCCATTGCACGCCGAAGTCGTGGACCTCGCTCTCGTCTTTCGAAAGCCAGGACATGCGGTTGCGGAGGCTATGGATGGCCTTGCTGCCGATCAGGTCGGCCAGCGGCTGACCGATAGCGTCGGCCGGGCGTTGCCCGCCGAGCATCGCGGCGTTGGCGCTGATCGCGGTCACCTGCCAGTCGGACCCGACCAGCAGCAATAGAGCGCAGGGCTGGATGCTAGTTTCCAAAGACCCGCTCGAAGATCGTGTCGACGCGCTTCACATGATAGCCGAGGTCGAACAGCTCCTCTAGCTGCTTGTCCGACAGTTTTGCCGTCACCTCGGGATCGGCTTTCAACAGCTCGAGCAGCGACAAACGGCCGTCGCTCTCCCACACCTTCATCGCGTTGCGCTGGACCAATGCATAGCTGTCCTCCCGGCTGAGGCCCGCCTGGGTGAGGGCGAGAAGGACGCGCTGCGAGTGGACGAGGCCGCCCATCTTATCGAGGTTCTTCTGCATCCGCTCGGGATAGACCAGCAGCTTGTCGATCACGCCGGTCAGCCGGGCGAGAGCGAAATCGAGCGTGATGCAGGCGTCGGGACCGATGAACCGCTCGACGGACGAATGCGAAATGTCCCGCTCATGCCACAGAGCGACATTCTCCATCGCCGGGACGACAGCGGAGCGCACGACGCGGGCGAGGCCGGTGAGATTCTCGGTCAGCACCGGGTTGCGCTTGTGCGGCATGGCCGAGCTGCCCTTCTGGCCCGGCGAGAAATATTCCTCCGCCTCCAGTACCTCGGTCCGCTGCAGATGCCGGATTTCCACCGCCAGCCGCTCGATCGATGAGGCGATGACGCCCAGCACCGCGAAGAAAGCGGCATGGCGGTCGCGCGGTATGACCTGGGTGGAGGTCGGTTCCGGCGTCAGGCCCAACTCCTTCGCGACATGCTCCTCGATCGCAGGATCGATGTTTGCGAATGTTCCGACCGCGCCGCTGATCGCGCAGGTGGCGATGTCGTCGCGCGCGGCCTTCAGGCGGGCGCGGTTGCGGTCGAACTCGGCATAAGCCTGCGCGAGCTTGAGGCCGAAGGTTACCGGCTCGGCGTGGATGCCGTGGCTGCGGCCGATGGTCGGGGTCAGCTTGTGCTCGAAGGCGCGGCGCTTCAGCACCTCGAGCAACTGATCGAGGTCATCGAGCAGCAGGTCTGCGGACTGCTTGAGCTGCACCGCAAGCGACGTGTCGAGCACATCGCTGCTGGTCATCCCCTGATGCAGCCAGCGCCGCTCCGGCCCCAATTTCTCGCCGGCCCAGGTCAGGAAGGCGATCACGTCATGCTTGGTCACCGCTTCGATCGCGTCGATCGCGGGAACATCGATCTCGCCCAGCGCATCGGCGTCATAGGCCTTGCGAATGGTCGCGGCGTCGTCGGCCGGGATCATGCCGGTCTGCCCCATCGCCTCCGCCGCGAACACCTCGATCGCCCACCAGATGCGATAGCGGTTTTCGGACGACCAGATCGCGGTCATGGCGGGGCGGGAATAGCGAGGAACCATGGCGGCGCGGCTAGCAGGGGTGGCCGTGCTTCGCAATCGGCGGTGGCCGGTTCCTCCGATCCGGATTCGCGGCTAGTGCAAGCAAAACCCTAACGCGGAGGCTCTGATGGAATCCATCGGATTGGATCTTGCCACGATGCAACGCATTCCACTGGCCGAAAGCCACGTTGCGCGCCTTCGCGCCGTAGGGAGGGAGGTGACTTACGGAGCCGGACAGATCGTGACCGAAGCCGGCGATTCGATGGACCGGTTCATTTACGTAGTGGACGGCGAAATCGAACCGTTCGACCCGACGACCGGACTGCGACCCATCAACGCCACGCTCGGTCCCACCCAATTCGCCGGCGAACTCAGTTTTCTGTCCGGGGGAGCATGGGGGCTTGCCATGCGCGCCGTCAGCGAGACGACCACCGTCGAAGTCGAAAGGCCTGTCATGCTCGCATTGATGAGCGAAGTGCCGGAGCTCAGCGATCATATTCTGACCGTTTTTGCCGCGCGCCGCCGACGGCAGTTCGAAGGCGGAGCCAGTTCGCTGGTCTTGATCGGCGCGGAAGCCGATCCGATGGTCCAGCGCGCCGCCATTTTCCTCAGCCGGAACCGGATTCCATTCCGATCGGTGGAACTTGGAACACAAGCGGGTGATGACGCCGCCCGCGCCTGCGCAATTGAGCCGGCCCGGCCTGCCGTCGTGTTTGGAAGGAACGAAGAGTTGCTGGATCCTTCTCCGCTCGCAATCGCCCGCCGTCTCGGCCTTGATTTTGCAATTTGCGATCATCACGAAATCGACCTGCTGGTCGTCGGTGGCGGTCCGGCCGGCGTTGCTGCGGCAGTCTATGCTGGCGCGGAGGGTCTTTCGGCCCTGGTCATTGAGGACACGGCGATCGGGGGCCAGGCGGGCACGTCGAGCCGGATCGAAAACTACATGGGATTTCCAACCGGAATCTCTGGCGCGGACCTGGTTTTCCGGGGCCAGATCCAAGCGATGAAATTCGGGACTCGCTTTGCGATGCCTCACCGCGTCACCCGACTTGAGGAGGGCGACGACGGCACGTTGTGTGTTACCATCGACGAAGAGAAGACATTGTGCGCCCGGTCGGTGCTCATCGCTACCGGCGTGCAATTTCGGCGGCTGCCGATCGCCCGACTGGAGGAGTTCGAAGGGTCGGGTGTCTACTATGCAGCGACCGAGATGGAATCCCGCCTTTGTGGAAATAGTGAAGCGATTGTCGTCGGCGGCGGGAATAGTGCCGGGCAAGCCGCCATGTACTTGTCGAGGAGCGCCGGTCACGTGCACCTCCTGGTCCGAAGCGACAGCTTGGCCAGTTCCATGAGCGATTATCTTCGCCGGCGGCTGGAGGCCGATCCGGCAATCACGATCCATTATCGAACCCAAGTCGTCGCCTTGCACGGCTCAACAGGCTTGGAGCGGGTCACGATCGAGGGACCGGATGGCAAGCGCGACGTCGAAACGCGAGGTCTGTTTATCATGGCCGGCGCCGCCCCGAATACCGGCTGGTTGCCGCCCTGCGTCGAGCTCGATGACAAGGGCTTCGTCAAAACCGGAACCGAGATCGGCGCTCCCTCGGCTCACGCCACGACGCATCCGCGCATCTTTGCCGTCGGCGACGTTCGCGCAGGGTCGATCAAGCGGGTCGCTTCGGCGGTCGGCGAAGGTTCGGTCGTGGTCAGCGCGATCTGGACTGCCATCAATAGCGAACCCGTTCCAGAGAGGCAGGTAACTGCAGCGTAATAGCCTGCGCGCGGGGCTTAGATCAGCCCAAGCGCCTTCATGCTGCTGCGACCCCGGCTGCCGACGATGACATGGTCGTGCACCGTCACGCGCATATGCCGTCCCGCCTCGATCAAATCCTTGGTCAGGCGAATGTCCTGATGGCTGGGGGAGGGGTCGCCGCTGGGGTGGTTGTGGACGATGATGATGGCGGTCGCGCCTAGCTGGATGGCGCGGCTGATCACTTCTCGGACGTGGACCGAGGCCTCGTCGACGCTGCCGCGCCACATGGCTTCGTTGGCGAGCAGCATGTTCTTGGCATTGAGGAACAGGACTCGGACTTCCTCGACCGGCGAATGGGCCATGGCGGCCTGAAGGTAATCCCCCAGCGCGTCCCAGCTCGACAGGATCGGACGCTCCTCCATTCGGGTTTCGAGCAAGCGCTGCGCGGTCGCCTTGGCGATCATCAGCGCGCCGATCATCCCGTCGGTGAGGTCTTCCTTGCGCAGCGTTTCCGGGTCCGCCTCGAGCAGCGGGCCGATCCCTCCGTATCGGGCAATGAGCGCCTTGGCCTGCTCCTTCGTGTCGCGGCGGGGGATGGCGAGGGCGAGGAGATACTCGACCAGCTCATGGTCCAGCAGCGCCTTCCCGCCGCCGTCGAACAGGCGCTGGCGCAGGCGGGCGCGGTGCCCGGACGCATTACTCGGCTGGTCTGCCATCGGAGGCGAAGGCTAGGCAAAGCGCTTCTCCCGTGCAACGCAGATTGTGGCGGCAACGGAACGGTGATGAACGAGGGGGGTTTTCAACCGGGATGACCGTTGAAGATGGCGAAGGCGTAATTGTTAAGGTCGAGAAGACCCTGGAAAAGGGTCATCTCGCCGAGC
>CBIHLI010000147.1:0-4368 GCA_966210575.1 uncultured Sphingomonas sp. | reverse complement strand
CCCTTAGACGCCGGGCGTCGCCGACCACGAACCCGGCGCTTTCGGCGATGTCGCTTTCGAGCTTCTGGTCCTTGTCCTTGATCCGCGATTCGAACTTGTCGACGGCGGTCTTGCACAGCCCGGCGATGTCGACCCGTTCGCGTTCGAGCACGGTCCCGACCGAATCGCCCTGGGTCAGGTCGAGCACGTCGTCGATCAGCTTCGACAGGCGCTCGACCGATTCAAGGATCGCCTGGACATAATCGGACGCGGCCGGCGTCAGCTTGCCCGCGTAACCCTCGGCGAGCATTTCCGCGAAGCCGCCGATCGAGGTCAGCGGAGTCCTCAATTCGTAGCTCATGTTGGCGACGAAGTCGGTCTTGATCCGGTCCGCCTGTTCGAGCGCGGTCGCGCGCTCGCGAAGCGCCGCCTCGATCCGGGTCGAATCGGTGACGTCGACCAGGGTGAACAGTGCGTTCCCATCGGGCAGCGGCACCGCCGCGAACTCGAAGTGGCGGCCGTCGGTCAGGGTGATCCGGCCGCTGGCGGGCTCGCGCTCCGCGGTCGTCTTGCGGACCATCTCGCGGATTTGCGCGGCGCCCGTCGGGTTGACCAGTTTGCGGGCGATCGCAGGCACCATTTCATCGACCCGCGGATGCTCGGCCAGCCAATTCTCGTCGAGGTCCCAGACCTGGCTGAAGCGGCGGTTCCATAAATAGAGTCGTCCGTCGCTAGCGAACACGCCGACGGCTTCGAACAGATTGTCGAAGGTCGCCGAGCGAACTCGAAGCAGAGTGTCGCGCGACGAAGCAAGCCGAGCCTGCTCGGTGCGGTCTTCCAGGAACAGCCGAAGGCCGCCGTCGGGAAGCGGCTGGCCGACGACCCGCCAATGGTCGCCGCCGGGAAGCATCCAGTCTTCCTCGACCACTTCGTCGGCGCTCGTGAACCACTCGCGGCGCTCGGCTTTCCAGCTCGGGAAATCGCGGGTCTCCGGCACCCGGTTGTTCTCCCGCATCCGCTCGATGACGCGGTCGAACTCGGGATTCTCGCTCAGCCATTCCGGCTCGATCTGCGCCATCGCCGCGAACGGCCGGTTGAAGAAGCTCAAGTTGCGGTCGGCGTCGAATTGCGCGGCTCCGGCGGTCATCCGGTCGACCAGGTCGCGCTGCGACTGGATGTGACGCTGAAGCTCGCCACGGGCGTCCTCCAGTTCCTGGACGTCGAGCGCGAAGCCGGCAACGGCGCCGGTCGGCAGCGGCACGTTGACGATCTGCAGGACTCGGCGCTCGCCGCGGACTATCGCCGGCTGCCTTCGCGCCGTCGGCTTGCCGGCTTCGATCGCCTCCAGGGCGGCGGCCTTGGCCTCGTCGGTGTCGCCGACCAGCTCGCTCGATCGGGCGATAACGTCGGCGGCATCGCGACCTTCAACGGCGTGCACGAAGGCGCTGTTGACCAGGCCGAGGCTAAGGTCGGGGCCGCGGTACCACATCGGGAACGGCGCCGCCTCGATCAGCCGGGTAAGCGCGTCGAGCGCCGATTCGGTCTGGCCGAGCCGCTGCGACAGCTTGAGCCGCTCGCTTTCGGCGGTGCTCGTGTCGAAGAACCACAGGAGCATGGTTCCGGCGGGCTCGGGCGCCGGCGCCGGCGCTCCGCGAACGTCGAGAACCCGGCCGGCGCCGGAAACCCGAACCTGGCACTGGACTCGCTCGCCCGAGATCGCCGCCTGGCTGACCCGGCCGGCCAGCGTTTCGACATCCTCCGCGACCAGCCCGTGATCGTTTCCAGCCAGGTCCGACAGCGATTTCGGCGGCTTGGCGACGCCGATTTCCCGGAGCAGCCGAGAATCCGCCTCGATCCCGCCGTCGCTTCGAACGACCAGTGGGCGCGCCGGCGAAAGTTCGACCAGGTTCTGCAGCAACCTGGCAGCGGAAACTATGCGGCTTGCGTCACGCAGCCGGCGCGCGGCCAGGACCGAAAGCGCGGCGGCGATGAGGATCCACAGCGCGGCCAGGACGGCGGCGATGACGCTGGTCGTCGCAAGCCCTTCCAAGCCTCAGTCCTCCCCTCGCCCCATGTTGAGGTTCATATGCGTAAGGCGGAGAGAAAACAAAGGCTTGTGCGGGCTAGGCGCCCCGCCTCGTCAATAGCGATAGTGGTCCGGCTTGAACGGGCCGTCGGGCGAGACGCCGATATAGGCCGCCTGCTTGTCGTTGAGCTTGGTCAGCTTCACGCCGAGCTTGTCGAGATGCAGCCGGGCGACCATCTCGTCGAGGTGCTTGGGAAGCACGTAGACATCGTTCTTATACTGGTCGGACTTGGTCCACAGCTCGATCTGGGCGAGCACCTGGTTGGTGAAGCTCGAGCTCATTACGAAGCTCGGATGGCCGGTGGCGTTGCCCAGGTTCACCAGCCGTCCCTTCGACAGGACGATGATCTTCTTGCCGTCCGGGAACTCGACCTCGTCGACCTGCGGCTTGATCTCGGTCCACTTCATGTTGGCCAGCGCGCCGATCTGGATCTCAGAGTCGAAGTGCCCGATGTTGCAGACGATCGCCATGTTCTTCATCGCCCGCATATGGTCGAGAGTGATGACGTCCATGTTGCCGGTGGCGGTGACGAAGATGTCGGCGCGCCTGGTAGCCTCCTCCATCGTCACGACTTCATAGCCCTCCATCGCCGCCTGAAGCGCGCAAATCGGATCGATTTCGGTCACCAGAACCCGGGCGCCGCCGTTGCGAAGCGAGGCGGCCGAGCCCTTGCCGACGTCGCCATAGCCGGCGACGCAGGCGACCTTGCCAGCCAGCATCACGTCGGTCGCCCGGCGGATCGCGTCGACCAGCGATTCCTTGCAGCCGTAGAGATTGTCGAACTTCGACTTGGTGACGCTGTCGTTGACGTTGATCGCCGGGAACGGGAGCTTGCCCTTCTTGGCGAGGTCATAGAGCCGGTGGACCCCCGTGGTGGTCTCCTCCGATACGCCTTTGATATTCTCGACCGTCTTGGTGAGATAACCGGGCCGCTCCTTGAGGAACCTCGTCAGGGTCGCGGCGAAAATCTCTTCTTCCTCGTTGCTCGGCTCGAACAGCGCCTCGCCTGCTTCGACCCGAGCACCCCACAAAGCGAACATGGTCGCGTCGCCGCCGTCGTCGAGGATCATATTGGCGGTGGTGTCCTGGCCCCAGTCGAAGATCCGCGCCGCGTAATTCCAATAGTCCTCGAGCGTCTCCCCCTTGATCGCGAACACCGGCGTGCCGCCGGCGGCGATCGCCGCGGCCGCATGATCCTGGGTCGAGAAGATGTTGCAGCTCGCCCAGCGCACTTCGGCGCCGAGCGCGACCAATGTTTCGATCAACACCGCCGTCTGGATCGTCATGTGCAGCGAGCCGGTAATCCGCGCGCCTTCCAAAGGCTTCGACGCCCCATATTGCTCGCGCAGTGCCATCAGGCCGGGCATCTCGGTCTCGGCGATCTCGATTTCCTTGCGGCCGTAATCGGCGAGCGCAATGTCCTTGACGACATAGTCGTTGAAACGCGTTTCAGCCTTGGTCGCCACGCGAACGTCTCCGGATGTGATTGGGTCGCCGCGCCCTAGCCGCCTATGCCGCTCAAGGCAAATATAAAGAATTCTTTATATCTTGCCCGGAAGCCAAGGTTGCGAGCGGTGCCGCTTCTGGTAGGGGACGCTTTCCCCGACAGAACAGGTAGTTGGTTGGCAGAAGTCGGCAACATCAGCGCATCCTCCTCCCCGATGGTCGTGGCCCGGTCGTTGGAGATGGGTTCGCGACTCCGCGACGCAATCGCGGTCCTCGAACAGGCGTCGAAGCAAATGCCGGGCGACACCGACCTGCTGAACTATCTCGCTCGGCTGCAGACGTTGATCGGCGACCATGAGGAGGCCCTGGCCACCTATGGCGCGGTCCTCGAGCAAGACGACTCGGACCCGGCGGCGTGGATTCTCGCGGCCCAGCTACATCGGACGCTCGGCAGGAAGGCGGCGAGCGTGGACGCCTTCCGGCAGGCGATTGCCCGCGACCCGGCAAACGCCGCCGCCTGGTGGGCGCTCGCCAATTATTTCCCCGGGGAGATCACCGAGGACGATGTCGACCGAATGCGCCAGGCTCTCGCGCAGCTAGCGGACAGCCCGCACAACGCAGGACCGCTTCACATTGCCCTCGGGCTGGTCGCCGATTCTCGCGGCGACCACGCGGCGGCATTCACCCACTTCGCCGCCGGCAAACGCTTTCGAGCGATGGTGTCGAGCTATAACCCCGACCAGGTGTCGAGCCACGTCGACCAGGTCATCAAAGGATTGCCGGCCGAGCGTATCCGCACCGGCGAAGCCCCGAAAGCTGATGCCGGACCGATTTTCGTCGTCGGAATGCCGCGGTC
>CBIHLI010000146.1:0-4370 GCA_966210575.1 uncultured Sphingomonas sp. | reverse complement strand
GCAGTCGGGGGTGCCGATCCGGCTCGACACGCCGGTCTATCAGACGATGCTCGGTTCGGTTCCCGCCGACCTCGACCCGCGCAAGAAGGCGATGACGCTCGAGCATCTGATCTCGATGACCGCCGGGTTCGACTGCGACGATTCCGGCGACCGGCCGGGCGACGAGGACCCGATGCAGGAGCAGACCGCCGAGCCCGACTGGTATCGCTACAGCCTCAACGTGCCGATGGCGTGGAACTCGGGCGAGCAGATCGTCTATTGCAGCATGAAGCCGAACCTCGCCGCCGGGATGCTCGAGAAGATCGCCGGCGAGCCGATGCCGGAGATGTTCTACCGGCTGGTGGCGAAGCCGATGAAGATGCGCGATTATCACCTGTTCCTGACGCCGACCGGCACCGCCTACGGCGGCGGCGGCCATCATTTCACCACCCGCGACTTCATGAAGCTGACGCAGCTGTTCCTGAACGACGGCAAGTGGGAAGGCCGGCAGATCGTCAGCAGCGAGTGGGCGCGCAAGTCGAGCGCGCCGCTGCGCGTGCTGTCGCCGTCCAGCGGCCAGACCTACGGCTATCTGTGGAACTCGGTCGCTTACGATTACAAGGGGCGCAAAGTTCATGCTTTCTTCCCCGGCGGGAACGGCGGCCAGGTCTATATCGGCATCCCCGAGCTTAATCTGCTGATCGCCTTCACCGGCGGCAATTACGCGGACCGGGTGCTGTTCCGGTCGCAGCGCGAGTTCGTCCCCGAGGATATCCTGCCGGCGGTGAAGTAGAATTTCGTTTCGCCAGTGGGACAAAGCGCGTACTCCGTACACGGGGAACGAGCTTCCACGCTGCGGTGAGTGGTCGCCCGAGCAACAGGGGAAGACCAGTCATGACCAAATCGGCACTCCGCCTTTCGGCGGCGATGGCGCTCGCCGTCCTTACCGCCTCGCCAGCGATCGCGGCCAAGCTGCGGCTACCGCCGGCACGGGCGCCCGAAGCGCAGATCTTCGCGCCGACGGCGATCGCCGCCGACCTTCAGAAGCGCGGCTATCGGATCGAGTCGATGAAGCGGCAGGGGACCGCTTATTCGATCAAGGCGGTCGGGCCGCACAAGAACAAGGTCCAGCTGATGGTCGACGGCCGAAGCGGTGAGATCGTCGGGCTCGCCGTCCTCGAGCCCGCTCCCGACCTGATCTCGCTGATCGCGAAGGCGATCGTCGGCGGCAAGAACACGCGCTATATCGACGATCGCTACCCGTTCGGGATCATGGTTCCCGACCTCTACCAGAAGGACTGGATCGTGGTCACCAGCTGGACGGTGAGCCCGGCCGCGCCGCGCTACATCAAGGCGCCAGCGTCGGCTCGCGGCTACCGCTATGCGGTTCCCTCCCGGACTGTGCGCCCTGGCCGCGGCGGCCGCAGCCGAAGCACTATCGCCCCTGCGCGGATGCAGAAGCCGCAGTACGACGTCTACGACGCCAAAGGCACTGCGATGGAGACCGCCTCCGCCGAAGACACCACGATCATCAGTGAAGTGACCACCGAGGAAACGACCTATTCCGTCGAGGAATCGGCAATGGAGGCGAGTTATCTCGGCGGCGAGCTGAGCGGCGAAAGCTATGACGAGGTCGCCGATTACGATGCCGAGGACGGCGACTCCGAGTTCGCCGACGACAGCAACGACGGCTACGACGCCGAGGTCGACGAAGCGGAAGTCGCCGCGGATCTCGACGATGACGGCGACGCCGATGATAGTGGCGACGAGGCCAGCGACGACACCGACGATGCGGATGAGGCGGACGCTACCGATGACGCTGGTGACGACTCCGTCGCGGACGACTCGGCCGAGGAAGCCGACGAAGCGGCCGACGACTCAGAAGAAGCAGCTGACGACTCCGACGAAGGCGAAGCGGAAGAGGACGAGCCCGAGGAAGAGCCCGAAGAGGAAGAGGACGAGGGCGGCGACGAGGACTATGACGACGGCGGCGATGACGGCGGCGACGAGCCTGAACTGGCGACCGTCAGCTAGCTGATCGGCGGCGAATTCATTTCGTGGCTTGCAGCTCCCGCTGCAGGAGCCCCGCCTCATCGGCCACGTCCTCGCTTGCGGCGGAAAGGTCGCGCAAGCGATCGACGTAGGCGGCATATTGCGGCCGTAAGTCGGCGCCCTGGTAAAAGTGCGCCGGGGTGGAGAGGTATGGGAGCACCTCCCTCTCGCTGAATTCGTTGTAGCGCACGTAGCGCTCGCCGAAATTGTCGGCGCGGTTGAAGAACATCGCCAGGCGGAGGAACAGCCGCGGCTCGATCGACCGGGCGACCCCGGTGGCGACAACCGCGTCCCAGGCGCCGGTCGGCGGACGCTCGCTTCCCGGCTCGCGGTAGACCGGCGGCGGCGGTCGGCGACCGGCCGCGCGAGCCCGCTCGAACTCGGCAACGCGCGCGTCCATCCCCTGCTCGATCTCGCGGCCGTGAGTTCGAAATTCGTCCAGCGCGCCGGCGACGGCGGCGATGATCTGATCGCGATACTCGCGCTCGTTACGATCGGCCGCCCATTCGGAAGCCTGAAGGCCGAGCAACACGCCGAGAACGACAGTGAACAATTCGATGCCGACGCCGGGCCAATCGCGAGCGCGAAGCTGTGCGACGACGCGCTTCAGCAACGGCACGTGGATAGCCATCGGTTCCCCCTTCCGATGCGGAGAGCCGACGGTAGCGCGGCGGCACGTGCGGGGGAAGTGAGCCGCTATCCCGTGCTGACGAAGCTATCGAGTACCTTCTTGCGCCCGGCGTGCTCGAAGTCGATCTCGAGCTTGTTGCCCTCGATTGCGGCGATGGTGCCGTGGCCGAACTTCTGGTGGAAGACGCGCTGGCCGAGCGCCAGATCGTCGCGGCCCTTGTTGCCGAGGCTGACGGCGCTGGCTTTCACTTCGATCGGCGGGCGGGCGTAAGGGTCCCTCGAGCGGAAGTCCGTGGTCGAAATGCCGCGCTGGAAGCCGGGGCCGCGGGTCGCCGCCCGGGCGACGTGGGCGAAGGGATCGGCGCGCTCGCTCCATTGCGCGCGCCACAGGCTCTCGCCGCCGCTCATCGTCGTTTCCTGCTCGATATGGTCGTCGGGAAGCTCGGCGACGAAGCGGCTCGGCAGGCTGCTCGACCACTGGCCGTAGATCCGGCGGTTGGCGGCGTGGATAACCGTGCATTTGCGCCGGGCGCGGGTGATGGCGACGTAGGCGAGCCGCCGCTCCTCCTCCAGTGACGCGAGCCCGCCCTCGTCGAGCGCGCGCTGCGACGGGAAGATGCCCTCCTCCCATCCCGGCAGGAAGATAGTGTCGAACTCGAGGCCCTTGGCGGCGTGGATGGTCATGATCGTGACCTTGTCGCGGCCGCGGTCCTCGTCATTGTCCATCACCAGGCTGACATGCTCGAGGAAGCCCGACAGGTTGTCATATTCCTCCATCGCCCGGGCGAGCTCGGCGAGGTTTTCGAGGCGGCCGGCGGCCTCGGCGGAGCGCTCGGCCTGGAGCATCGCCGTGTAGCCGCTCTCGTCGAGGACGATCCGGGCGAGCTCGGCATGCGGCGTCGAGTCCGCCATCTGCCGCCAACGCGCGATGTCGGCGATGAAGCGCCCAAGCGAATTGCGGGCGCGGGCCTGGAGCTCGTCCGAATCGAGCAAGGTCGCTGCGGCGATCAGCAGCGGCTGCTGGTTTGCGCGGGCGGCGCTGTGGATGGTGGCGATCGCCTTGTCGCCGAGGCCACGCTTGGGCTGATTGACGATTCGCTCGAACGCGAGGTCGTCGGCCGGCTGGTGGATCAGCCGGAGGTAAGCGAGTGCGTCGCGGATCTCGGCCCGCTCGTAGAAACGAAAGCCGCCGATGATCTGGTACGGCAGGCCGATGGCAATGAAGCGTTCTTCGAACTCGCGGGTCTGGAACTGGGCGCGGACGAGGATGGCGATGTCGCTGAGCTGCCGGCCGCGGGCCTGCGCCGACTCGATTTCCTCGCCGACCCGGCGGGCCTCCTCGGGGCCGTCCCAGACGCCGATCACGCGCACCTTCTCGCCCTCTCCGGCGTCGGTCCACAGCGTCTTGCCGAGGCGGCCGGCATTGTTGGCGATCAGGCCGTCGGCGGCGGCGAGGATGTGGCTCGTCGAGCGGTAATTCTGCTCGAGCCGGATGATCTTCGCGCCCGGAAAGTCCTGGCCGAACTTGAGGATATTGGCGACCTCGGCGCCGCGCCACGAATAGATCGACTGGTCGTCGTCGCCGACGCAGCACAGGTTGCGGCGCGGCTCGGCGAGCAATTTCAGCCATTCGTACTGGCTGGAATTGGTGTCCTGATCTTCGTCGACGAGGAGATATTTGAAGCGGTCGCGATAGGCTTCGAGGACGT
>CBIHLI010000145.1:0-4392 GCA_966210575.1 uncultured Sphingomonas sp. | reverse complement strand
AGTGCGAAACAGGGCAGATCGCCGAGCGCTCTGCTGCCGGATTGTCCTTTGAGCAAACGACGTCGATGGCGCGGTAGGATGCGTGGTCGTCGCACTGGTCGAGGTCGGTCTTGGCAAGTTGAACGACCGGCATCGATTTGGTGGCAACCATCGCGTCCATCGCGGCTCGAAGGTCGGTAACGGCCTCGGCATTGGCGGGCTTGGGCGGATCCTTGGCGATCCCCGGAGCCGCGGATGCGGTCACAGCGGCCAGGACGAAAGCGGCGGTCAAGATTTTCACGAAATATGCTCCTCGCCGGCGCGCATGACGCCGGACTAGCGCGAGTCAGCCCCTGTCGGAGTTGCCCAACTCTTTGCGCGCCGCGGAGTTTTCCGATTAGCGTCGATTATCGGCGGACCGCCCGCCGGAATGGTCGAACGATCTTAATGGATTAATGCGCTCGGCGATTTGGCGGGAGCAGAGCGGATATCATTCCGGCGCCGGCCCGAGCTGCTGCCAGAGCTCGACCTTCACCCCGTCGGGATCGAGTATCCAGGCGAAGCGGCCATAATCCTCGTCCTGGCGGCCGAGGATCTCGACGCCTTTGCTGGCGAGGTCGGCGACCATCCCGTCGAGGTCGTCGACCCGCAAATTGACCATGAAGGGCAATCCGCTCGGCGCGAAATAGTCGCTGTCCGACTTGAACGGCGAGAACAAGGTGAACCCTTCCGGATCGTCCTTCTTGAACGGGAACATCGCGCCCCATTCGCCGCCGATGCCGAGGGTCTCGTGGTACCAGGCCTTGGTCTTCTCCGGGTCGGCAACCTTGTAGAAGATGCCCCCGAGCCCTGTAACTCTCGCCATTGCTCCCCTCCGTAGACGTCAGTGAACGAACCGCGCGACGACGTCGCGGTACGAGCGCGACACCTTCACCTGCGCGCCGGAATCGAGCACCAGGAAGCATTCCCCGTTGGTGTGCGGTTTGACCTGCCGGACGAGGTCGAGGTTGACGATCGTCGAGCGGTGAACGCGCTGGAAACGGCGCGGGTCGAGGCGCTTCTCCAGGTCCTTCATCGTCTCGCGCAGGATCAAAGTGTTGTCGCCGGTCTGGATGCACATGTAGTCGCCGGCGGCATCGATCCGCTCGATCGTGTCGACGTCGACCCGGAAAATCTGCCCCTGATCCTTGATGTTGATCATCTTCTCGAAGCGGTTCGCGGCCGGCCCTTCGCCACTTCCGCCCTCGGCGAGTTCCTCGGCCGAGTCCGGAGCGACCTCGGCGAGCACTTCCTTGAGCTTGCCCGCTTCCTCGGCGCCCCTCTTCTCGGCCAGGCGCTGGCGGACGCGGTCGAGCGTGTCGGCGAGGCGATCCTCGTCGACCGGCTTCATCAGATAGTCGACCGCGTCGGCCTCGAAGGCGCGAAGGGCATGGTCGGAATAAGCGGTGACGAAGACGAAGAGCGGCGGCTCGACCTCCATCAGCCCCTGGACGACGGAGAAACCGTCGAAACCGGGCATCTGGATGTCGAGGAAGACGAGGTCGGGCTTGTGGGTCTTGATCGCCCGGATCGCCTCCCGCCCATTCGACGCCGTCGCCACGACCTCGACGTCGGAATGGGCCTCGAGCCTGAGCATCAGGCCCTGAGTCGCCAAGGGCTCGTCGTCGACCAGGATGGTCCGGATCGTCATTACACTTCGTCTCCACTCTCGCAGGGAATTTCGATGATAACGCTAAAGCCCCCGTGTTCGTTCGTCCTGGTCGTAAAGCCGTGGGCATTGCCATAGGCTTGCGCCAGGCGCTCTCGAATGTTGGCCAAACCAACGCCGGTCGATTGAGTTGCGGTGAGGTCGACGTTGCCGCCGTCGCCGCTGTCGGCGACCTCGATCCGAACCGCCTGGCCCTCGCGGCTGGCGGTAATCCAGATGTCGGCGCCGTCCTCGCTTGGGGTGACCGCATATTTGATAGCATTTTCGATCAGCGGCTGAAGAAGAAGCGACGGCAGCTTCGCTCCGATCGTCTCGGGGTCGATCCGGAAGTGCGGCCGCATCCGGTCCTCGAACCGCATCTTTTCGATCTCCAGGTAGAGCTTCAGGGTCTCGACCTCCTGCGCGAGGGTCACCTTGGCGGTCGATTCATTGGCCAGCGTATAGCGCAGGAACGACGACAGCCGGGCCAGCATCGCATTGGCGCGCTCGGTCTGCTTGAGCAGCACCAGGGTCGAGATCGAGTTCAGCGTGTTGAACAGGAAATGCGGGTTGAGCTGGTAGCGAAGCATCGCCAGCTGCGCCGACGAAGCCTGGCTTTCCAGTCGCTCGCGCTGGGTCAGCTGTTCGTCGAGCAGGATGTAATAATTGATCCCGTAATAGAGCGCCGCCCAGGCCGCGAGCAGTGCGAAATTGAGCAGGATCGCGCCCATATATTCGAACCCCGCCGGGCGGGAATCGGGCTTGAGGAAGGTCGCGTAGCTCCACGTCTCGATCACCGAGAATGCAACCGACGCGACCACCACCGCCAGCAGCGACAGCACCGCCGTCCAGATGACCCGCATCTTGATCAGGCGCCGGAACAGCGCGCCCATTAGCAAGGTCAGCGAGTAACCGGTCGCGGTCAGCAGCGCTGTGTGGACCAGCCACATAGGCCCCATGCTGTTGGCAAAACCGGTCACCGACCGAAGAATGAAATAGCCGCTCCAGCCGAGCGTCTGGAGCGACCAGAAGGCGCGATTCTTGTCCTCGAAGAAGGGCGCGTCGAGGCCGACGCCCTCAAGGATAGGACGCGCCGGGGAATCGATCTTCGGTGTTTCGCTTCGCCTGCGCCGGCCGGCTTGCTTGGTGGCCTGCTGCTGGCCGAGCGCTACGCTGTCGGTCGCCATCGCCATGGATATAGGGCGATTGTCGCGATGTTGCGAGCAAGTCTGGACGACGGCCCTCCGCTCTGCTTTCGGGCACCCAAGCCGCAGAGCGGCGTTGGCAGTCAATGAGTGGAGCTGGAATGACCCGTTTGCGTATTCTCGCGGTGGCCGCGGCCGCCTTGTTCGCTGCTTCCTGCCGGGGCGGCGAGGCCGAAACCAACATCGCCCAGGAAAGTGCGGCGCGGCAGGTGGCGCCGATCCTGGCGGAGGCCAAGGACGCGTCCAGCTACGCCCGGCCGCTCGAGGCGCGGGTCACCCATGTCGACCTCGACCTCGACCTGGATTTTGCCGCCAGGCGCGTCGGCGGAACCGCAACCCTCGACATCGACCGCAAGCCCGACGCCGGCGAGATCGTGCTCGACGATGACGGGCTCGAGATTCAGTCGGTCAGGGACGGGTCGGGCCAGCCGCTCGATTACAAGGTCGGCGCCGACGACCCGAACCTCGGCGCGCCGCTGACCATCGCCCTCAAGCCCGACACGAGGAAGATCGTCATCGCCTACCGCTCGGCGCCCGATGCGGCGGCGCTCCAGTGGCTGACCCCGGCGCAGACCGCGGGCAAGAAACACCCTTATTTGCTCAGCCAGGGCCAGGCGATCCTCAACCGGACCTGGATCCCGACCCAGGATTCGCCCGGAATCCGGCAGAGCTGGAGCGCCCGGGTGACCGCGCCCGAGCCGCTCAAGGTGGTGATGTCGGCCGACCGCCTAACCCCCGACGGCGAAGCGGCGGGGGACGGGCGGCGCGCCTTCCGCTTCCGGATGGACAAGCCGGTCGCACCCTATTTGATCGCCATCGCTGCCGGCGACATCGCCTTCCGCGAGCTCGGGCCTCGCACCGGCGTCTGGACCGAGCCGGTCATGCTCGACAGCGCCGCCGCCGAGCTCGCCGACACCGAGCGCATGGTCGAGGCGGCCGAGAAACTCTACGGACCCTATCGCTGGGGACGCTACGACGTCATCGTCCTGCCGCCGTCCTTCCCGTACGGCGGCATGGAGAACCCGACCCTCACCTTCCTCACCCCGACGTTCATCGCCGGTGACAAGAGCCTGGTCGGCCTGGTCGCCCACGAACTGGCCCACAGCTGGTCGGGCAACCTCGTGACCAACGCCACCTGGGCCGACAGCTGGCTCAACGAGGGCTTCACCTCATACTTCGAGAACCGGATCATGGAGTCGCTCTACGGCATCAAGCGCGCGCAGCAGGAAGCCGCGCTGAGCTTCGACGACATGACTGAAGCCCTGAAGGAGGAGGGGAACGACGCGACCACCCGCCTCAACCTGCCGCCGGCCGAAGCCACGCCCGACGGCGGCGCCAGCGGCGTCATCTACGACAAGGGCGCGATTTTCCTGCGGACGCTCGAGCGGATCGTCGGGCGCGAGCGCTGGGACGCCTATCTGCGCTCCTATTTCGACCGCCACGCCTTCCAGCCGATGACCTCGGCGCGGTTCCTCGCCGACCTTCGCCAGCATCTGGTCAAGGGCGACCAAGCGCTCGAGC
>CBIHLI010000144.1:0-4395 GCA_966210575.1 uncultured Sphingomonas sp. | reverse complement strand
CCACCCGCCCGGCGCCGGTCGCCGCACACCAGCCGGTCCCTCGGCTTGCCGGCGTCGAGATCGGCGAGCACGTCGGCGATCGCCCGCTCTTGGTCGTCGGTTTCCTCATAGGGGAAGCGGTCGACGAACTGCGGGAAGGCGGAATCGGGCTCGGCGACCGGCGCCGGGCGGGTGGCGCGGACCGCGGCGACCTTAATCAGCTCTCCGGCAATCTCGCGGATGCGGTCCTTCATCCGCGACTTGCGGCGCTGCCAGGCTTCGCCGCCGAGACGGTCGAGGCTGGCCCCGCCCTCGCTCTCGCTGCCGTAGCGCGACAGAAGCTCGATATTCTCGACCGGCAGATAGAGCTTGTCGCCGCCGGCATATTCGATGGCGACGCAATCGTGCGGGCTCTTGCCGACGTGGATCGAGGTCAGCCCTTCATATCTGCCGATGCCGTGGTCGGCGTGGACGACGAGGTCGCCGGGCGACAGAGCGGCGATCTCGGCAAGGAAGGCGTCGGCGCTCTTGCGGCGCCTGCGGCGGCGAACCAGCCGGTCGCCCAGCATGTCCTGCTCGGTCAGGATGGCGACGTCGGCCGTGGTGAAGCCGTGGTCGAGCGGAAGCACCATCAGCGCCGGCTGGGTTTTCGCGCCTAGCGCTTCCTGCCAGCTGTCGACGGTTTTTTGCGCCTTGACGCCATGGTCCTCGAGCAGGCCCGACAGCCGTTCGCGGGCGCCGCGGGTGTAGCTGGCGAGCACGATCTTGCGGCCGGACCGGCGAAGCGCCTGGATGTGCTCGGCGACCTCTTCGTAGATGTTGGCGTTGCGGGCGCGCTCCGGAGCGAAGTCGCGTGCCGCCTCGACCGCGAAATCCACCGTCCGCGGGCTCTCGGCCTCGGGGAACGGCGAGGTTCGGTGGATCGGCCTCGAATCGACCGCCTGGTCCCATTCGCTTCGCTCCAGGTAGAGCGCCGCCGGCGGCAGCGGCCGGTAGCTGCCGGGCTCGGACTGCATCGCCCGGGTGCGGTTCTGGAAATAATCCTCGACGCTTTCGAACCGCGACTCGAGCGCTCCGTCGACGCCCGAATCGCGAACCACGATGTCGTCCTCGTCGAGATAATCGAACACTGTCGCCAGCCGCTCCTCGAACAAGGGCAGCCAATGCTCCATTCCAGCGAGACGGCGGCCGTCGGACACCGCCTGGTAGAGCGGATCGCCGGTGGCGGTGGCGCCGAACGTTTCGCGGTAGCGCTCGCGGAAGCGCCTGATGTTGGCCTGGTCGAGCAATGCCTCGGAAGCCGGCATCAGGGTGAAGGCCTTGGCCGGGCCGATGGTACGCTGGTCGATCGGGTCGAAGCGACGCATGCTCTCGATCTCGTCGCCGAAGAAGTCGAGCCGCAGGGCGGTCGGCTCCCCGGACGGGAACAGGTCGATCAGCGATCCGCGGACGGCGAACTCGCCATGCTCGGCAACGGTGTCCGAGCGCTGGTAGCCGAGCGCCGCCAGCTGGCCGATCAAAGCTTCGCGGTCGATCCGCTCGCCTTCGGCCACGCGGCGGGTGAGCTGGCGAATCCGGAAAGGCGTCAGGACCCGCTGGGTGGCACCGTTGGCGGTGGCGATGACCAGTTGCGGCCCGGTTTGCGGCTGCTGCAGCGCGTTCAGCGCCGACAGCCGCTCGGCCATCACCCGAAGCGCCGGCGAGGCGCGGTCGTAAGGCAGGCAGTCCCACGCCGGCAGGGTGAGGACCTCGACCTCGGGCGCGAACAAGGGGACGGTGTCCGCCAGCGCCCGCATCGCCGTTTCGTCCGAGGCGATGATGACCGCCCGGCCCGGCTTTGTCCCGCCGTGTGCGGCGCGGGCAAGGTCAGCCGCGAGCCACGGCAGGAACCCGGCCGGGACGCTCGCCAGGGTCAGCGGCTGACGCGCGCCGAGGATCTTCTGAAGCGGCTCGCTCATCGGGCGATCGGGATGTAGTCGAGCTTCTGGAGCGCCTGCAGCATCGGCCCTCGGTAGCGCTCCGGAGCCTCGGCGGTTCCCGCCGCCCAGGCGAGAATGTCGACATCCTGCTCCTCGAGAAGCTGCTCAAAGCGCGCCCGGTCGTCGGCTTCCCACGACTTATGGTGCGCATCGAAGAAGCCGCCGACGAGGATGTCGGTTTCCTTGGTTCCGCGGTGATGCGCGCGCCAGTGGAGGCGCTTGAGCTCGGCATCTGAATGCATCGCCGCCATGTAGGAGCGCCACGCGGGCGAGGAAAGTCGGCGCCTCCGCGCATTGCGGGGGAACCGGTCATCTTTTACGAGCCTGGCATGGAAGTGATCGGCGATTTTCAGAACAATGGCTATGCGCACATCCGGGAACTGGTCGCCCCGGAAATCGCGCGCGCGTTCGTTGCGAGGCTGAAGGAGGCGACCGGGGGCCGGCCGATACCGCTGAGCAAGCCGCAGCCCTTTCCGGCAGTTTTGAAGCACCCCGCTTTCGATGTCCCTTCGGACTCATTCAGGCCGATGGAAACCTTCCTGTGGGGCCTGACGCCGATCATGAGCCAATTGGTCGGCCGCGACCTGTTGCCCAGCTACACCTATTTCAGGATCTACCTGAAGGGCGACATCTGCCGCGTCCATTCCGATCGGCCGTCGAGCGAGTTCGGCCTGTCGATGACGCTAGAGTATAGCGATGACCAAATTTGGGACCTGCAGCTGGGCAAGGAACGGATCGACTCGCTGTATCCGTTATCCGACGACTTCGGGACGATGGATTATGCCTCGATCGAGATGGGGGTCGGCGATGCTGTCCTGTACCAGGGAAGCCATTATGCTCACGGCCGGATGCAGCCGAACCCGAACGCCTGGTCCGCGCACCTTTTCCTGTTTTTCGTCGATCGCAATGGACCGTACAGCAAGCACGCCTTCGACGAGAAGCAATTCGACAGGGTCGACTTCACCTTCGTTTGACCAGGCGTTTGACCAGACGGCCGCTCGGCATCACTGACTGTCACGACGATGCGGCCCGATATCCTCAACCCACTGTTCGCGGAAGTGGAGACCCTGCCGGGCGTCGGCCCGCAGGTGGCGAAGCTGCTCAAGCGGCTCGGCATCACCCGCACCGACGACCTTCTTTATCACCTGCCGACGGGCGTGATCGAGCGGATGCGCGTGCCGGCCGCCAGCGGCGCATTGATCGGCCGCAACATCATACTCGAGCTCAAGCCGTTCGACATGCGCGAAACCCGCTCCGGCCGCGGTCCAATGCGGGTGTTCGCCGCCGACCGCGACGGCAACACCATCAGCCTGGTCTATTTCAACAATCCCGGCTGGGCGAAGAAGAGCCTGCCGCTGGGGCAGGCGCGGATCGTCTCGGGCAAGCTCGAAGCCTATGGCGACGAGTGGCAGATCATCCATCCCGAGGTGATCCAGCCGGGCAAGGACGCCGAACCGGCGGCGCGCGAGCCGGTCTATCCGCTGACCGAGGGGATCACCAACAAGCGCATGCGCGACCTTGCGGCACAAGCGGTCGAGCGCGCGCCGGAGCTGCCCGAATGGATCGAGCCTCGCCTGGCCGCGAGAGAAGCGTGGCGGCCGTGGCGATCGGCGCTCGCCGAGGCGCACCTGGACCCGCTGGCGAGCGATGCGCGGCGGCGGCTCGCCTATGACGAGATTTTCGCCAACCAGCTGGCGCTACTCCTCCTGCGGCAGTCGGCGCGGCGGCGGCGCGGCGTGCCGCTGGCCGGCACCGACGCGCTGATCGCCCGGCTCAAGCTGCCCTATGAGCATACGAGCGCGCAGCGGCGGGTGATCGCCGAGATTCGCGGCGACATGGAACAGAGCGTGCCGATGCTTCGGCTGCTTCAGGGCGATGTCGGCTCGGGCAAGACCCTGGTGGCGGTCGAGGCGATGCTGATCGCGGTCGAGGCCGGGGCGCAGGCGGCGCTGTTGGCGCCGACCGAGATCCTGGCCCGGCAGCATCATGCGACCCTGCTTGGCCAATTGCATTCGCTCGGAGTCCGGGTCGCGATCCTGACCGGGCGTGAGAAGGGGCGCGCGCGCGAGAGCGTGCTGATGGGGCTGGCCGACGGCTCGATCGACATCCTGGTCGGCACCCACGCGATTTTCCAGGAGAAGGTCGCCTACAAGAATCTCGGCCTGGCGGTGATCGATGAGCAGCACCGATTCGGCGTGTCGCAACGGCTGTTGCTGTCGCAGAAGGCGGAACGGCCGCCGCACCTGCTGGTGATGACCGCGACGCCGATTCCGCGGACCCTGACGCTTACCCAATATGGCGAGATGGACGTCAGCCGGATCGACGAGATGCCGCCTGGCCGGACGCCGATCGAAACGCGGGTGATCAGCGAGGAGAAGCTGCCCGACGTAATCGCCGGGCTTGGGCGGCACATTGCGGCGGGCGGCCAGGCCTATTG
>CBIHLI010000143.1:0-4416 GCA_966210575.1 uncultured Sphingomonas sp. | reverse complement strand
GTTCCATTCGTCGTTGACGGTAATCCCGTTGAGAGTCTGGCCGGGCAAGCCCAATGCCGTCCCGAGATTGCTGAACCCGCTGGTGCCGAACGGCGGCGCAGAGAAGTTCGGTCCGCCGAAGGCGGTTAGATCGAGACCGGCGAACGCACCCAGCGCAGTCGCATTCGCTCCGACCAGCGGTAACAGCGCCGTCGCGACCGCCGGATTGAAGCAGGTCGGGTTGAGCGGGTTGACCAGCGCGGACTGGCCGGTCAGCGAGGCGAAATTCAGCGCGACGACACAATTCGCATAGCGCGAAAAATCTTCGCCGTAGCCGATATTGTCGACCGACCGCAGTTTCTCGTTGGCGTAATAGCCGCCGATGAGCCAGTCGAGCCGGCCGCCGAAGGTCTCGCCCTGCAGGCGAAGCTCCTGGGTAAAGGTCTTGAAGCGGGCGCCGGAACCGCCGTCGCTTTCGCGGAAGAAAATATCGAGGTTGTTGAAGTCTGCGTCCTGGCCGCGGATCATCTTGTTGTCGCGATAGGCAGTGATCGACGTCAGTGTCGCCGCACCGAAGTCGTAATTGATCTCATTGGACAAGCCCCAGTCGTCGACGTCGCTGTCGTAGTTGCGACCCGGAGTGATCGAGACATCGCGCTCGAACGTATCGTCGTTGATCACAGCGCCGAGCGCATTCAGCACGCCCTTGATCGTCGATGGCTGCGGTCCGGCCGAGGTGAAGTCGCGGGCCGGCAGATAGGGTGCCGCGCAGCATTCCTCGCGACGGCGGGTGTAATCGGCGACGAACCGCACAGACAGATCGTCGTTCGGCTGGTAGAGCATCTGGCCGCGAATCAGGAAGCGGTCGCGGTCGTTGACGTCGCGTCCGGAAATGACGTCCTCGAGGAAGCCGTCGCGGGTCAGATAGACCGCATCGAGGCGGGCCGCGAGAGTGCTCGACAGCGGGCCCGTCGCACTGATCTCCCCGCGGCGAAGATCGTAATTGCCGATCGTCAGCGCGCCGCTGATCTCAGGCTCGAAGCGCGGCTGCGCGGTGATGATTGAAATCAGGCCGGCCGAAGTGTTGCGGCCGAACAGGGTGCCTTGCGGTCCGCGAAGGACCTCGATCCGCTCCAGGGGCCCCAGCTCGGTCAGGCCCATGCCGGTTCGCGAGCGGTAAACGCCGTCGATGAACACACCGACCGAGCTCTCGAGGCCCGGGTTGTCGCCGACCGTGCCAACGCCGCGAATGCGCGCCACAGCGGCTCCGCCTTCCGACTGGGTCGAGGAAACGAGGAGCGATGGGGATAGCTGGTTGAGCTGGCGGATGTCGGTCGCTCCCGACATCTCGAGGTTGGCCGCGGTCACCGCGCTGACGGCGAGAGGAACGTCCGAAAGCGCCTGGTTGCGGCGGGTGGCGGTGACGACGATGTCGCTGCTGTCGACCGGCTCCTGGGAAAGGTCGGTATCGGCGACGGCGCCCTGCTCCGCGGTGTTGGGCGGATTGATTTCTTCCTCGCCCGACGGGCCGGTCTGCTCGGTCGGCTGACCGGGATCAGCCGGCTGCGCGTACAGCGGCATCGGAATAGCGAAGACAGCCGCGGACAGCAGCCACATGGATTTGCGCATCATAGTCTCCCCGTTGCAAGCGATCGGCTCGCTCGGGGACGCTAATGCAGGTCGCAGCTCGACGGAAGCATTGCGCTACATCAAGGAACGCAATCGGCGTCTGTTGCTGTATTATTGCAACAGCACCGTAACGTTCGCGGTAGGGATTATTTCGGCGCCAGCACCATCAGCATCTGGCGGCCTTCCATGCGCGGATGGGCCTCGATCTTCGCCAGCTCGGCGGTCTGCTCCTGGACCCGGCGAAGCACCGCCATGCCGAGCTCGCCGTGCGCCATCTCGCGGCCGCGGAAGCGCATCGTCACCTTCACCTTGTCGCCTTCCTCGAGGAACTCGAACACCTTGCGCATCTTCACGTCATAGTCGTGATCGTCGATGTTCGGACGCATCTTGATCTCCTTGATCTCCTGCGTCTTCTGCTTCTTGCGCTGCTCGCTGGCCTTCTTCTGGGTCTCGTATTTGTAGCGGCCGATATCGAGGAACTTGGCGACCGGCGGGTCGACGTTGGGGGAGACTTCGACGAGGTCGAGGCCGACTCCGGCGGCCTGCTCGATCGCCTCCTTGGTATACATTACGCCCAGATTTTCGCCGTTTTCATCGATGACCCTCACTTTGGGGCTCTGGATGAATTCATTGAAGCGGGGGCCGGACAGGGCCGGCGGCGCCATCGGTCGGCGCGTGGTGGGCGGTCGTATAGTAACGTCTCCAGGTTGTTGTTTCGGAACTTCAGCGAATTAAGCGTTCGACGGCACTTTGAAAAGGCTGCGGGCGCAAGCCGGCAACACTTTTCGGTCAGGCTGTGGCGCAGTCGCGTCAGCGCAAGTCCGGCGGGACGATCTCGGCAGCGATCATCTCGACGGCGTCGTCCGTGCTCATCATTTTCTGATGCTCGTCGCTGCCGAGGCGGCGCAGCGCGACGGTGCCTTCCTCGGCCTCGCGCTTGCCGACGACCAGCAGCAGCGGGACCTTGGCGAGGCTGTGCTCGCGCACCTTATAGTTGATCTTTTCGTTGCGAAGGTCGGTCTCGACCCGGATTCCGCGCGCAGCGAGCTTGGCCGCGACTTCGCGCGCATAATCGTCGGCGTCGGAGACGATCGTCGCCACCACCGCCTGCACCGGCGCCAGCCACAGCGGGAACTTGCCGGCATGATGCTCTATCAGGATGCCTATGAACCGTTCGAACGTGCCGAGGATCGCGCGATGGAGCATCAGCGGATGGTGCTTCTCGCCGTCGGCGCCGATGTAGGTCGCGTCCAGGCGCTGCGGCATCGCCGGGTCGAGCTGCAGCGTCCCGCATTGCCAGGTGCGGCCGATCGCATCCTGCAGGTGGAACTCCAGCTTGGGGCCGTAGAAAGCGCCTTCTCCGGGCAGCACCTCATAGTCGAGCCCGGTCTGCTTGAGCGCCGCCTCGAGGTCGGCCTCGGCGCGGTCCCACTCCTCGTCGGAGCCGACGCGCTGGTCGGGGCGAGTGGCGAGCTTCACCTGATAATCGGCAAAGCCGAGGTCGCGATAGACCGCGTCCAGCAGGCTGCAAAACGCCTTGGTCTCCTCGACCAATTGCTCGTGAGTGCAAAAGATGTGGGCGTCGTCCTGGGTGAACTGGCGGACGCGCAAGATCCCGTGCAGCGCGCCGTGCGGCTCGTTGCGGTGGCAGCAGCCGAACTCGGCCAGCCGCAGCGGAAGGTCGCGGTAGGACGTGATCCCCTGCTTGAAGACCTGGACGTGGGCCGGGCAGTTCATCGGCTTCAGCGCCATCAGGTCGGCGTCGCCGGAGATGACCGGCTTGCCTTCCTCGGTACTGGGAACCTCGTCGGGCACGACGAACATATTCTCGCGAAATTTCCCCCAGTGTCCCGACAACACCCAAAGATTGGAATCGATGAGCTGGGGGGTCTTGATCTCGCGGTAGCCGGCGGCGTCGAGCCGGCGGCGCATATAGGCCTCGAGCTCGCGCCAGATGATGTAGCCGTTGGGGTGCCAGAAGACGCTTCCGTGGGCTTCCGCCTGGAGGTGGAACAGGTCCATCTCCTGGCCGATCTTGCGATGGTCGCGCTTGGCGGCTTCCTCGAGCCGGACGAGATAGGCGTCGAGCTGCTTCTTGTTGAGCCAGGCGGTGCCGTAGATGCGGCTGAGCATCGGGTTCTTCGGATCGCCGCGCCAGTAAGCGCCCGACACCCGGGTCAGCTTGAAGGCATTGGGATCGAGCTTGCCGGTCGAAGCGAGGTGCGGGCCTCGGCACAGGTCGACCCAGGCATCCTTGCCGGCGCCTGTGCGGTACATGGTGATGGTCTCGCCCTCGGGCAGCTCCATCACCCATTCGGCCTTGAACGCCTCGCCACTCTTCTCGAAGAACTCGCGCACCTGGTCGCGGGTCCAGACCTCGCGGCACAGCGGCTTGTCGGCGGCGATGATCCGCCGCATTTCCTCCTCGATCGCCGGCAGATCCTCTTCGGTGAACTGGCCACGCTCGGCGGTCGGAGCGAAGTCGTAATAGAAGCCGTCCTCAGTCGCCGGGCCGAAGGTGATCTGGGTTCCGGGGTACAGGTTCTGCACCGCCTCGGCGAGGATGTGCGCGAAGTCGTGCCGCACCAGCTCGAGCGCGTCCGCCTCGTCGCGCGAGGTGATCAGCGCCAGGCTTGCGTCGGCTTCGAACGGCCGGCCGATGTCGCGGACCTCGCCATCGACCCTGGCGGCAAGCGCCGCCTTGGCCAGCCCCGGCCCGATCGCCGCGGCGACGTCGGCCGGGGTCGAGCCCTCCGGCATTTCCCGGACCGACCCGTCGGGAAGCGAGATCTTGAACATCTTTGTCAT
>CBIHLI010000142.1:0-4446 GCA_966210575.1 uncultured Sphingomonas sp. | reverse complement strand
CCACGCCGAGGCCGCCGAGATTTATGCGCGGCTTGCCTCAAGCTCTGCCGATGCCGACCTGCGGCAGAAGGCGATCGCTCAGGCCATCAGCGCAGGCGACATGGCGCTCGCAATCCGGCTGATTCGCCAGGCTCCGCAAACCCTGCCGATCGATTCCAAGCTGCTTTTGGTCGCCGACGCCTTGCGACGGGGCCATAGCGCGGAAGCCCAGCGATTGCTGGGCAAGAGCGTGTCGGGGGTCGACCTGAGCTTCTGGGAGCCGCTGGTAGAGGCGTGGAGCGCCGCCGATCGTCGCGACATGACAACCGCCATGACCGTGCTCGGCCGTGTACCGCGCAACAGCGCGCTGGCGCCCTTCGTCGACGAGCAGAGTGCGCTGATCCTGGTCAAGCTTGGCCGAACCGCCGAGGCCGAGCCTTACGCGCGCCGGGCGATCGGTGCCGCGGGCCCGCGCGAGTATCGACTGCGGCTGGCGCTTGCCGCCGCCTTTGCCGCTGCGCGGGACAAGCCGCGGGCGGAAGCGATGATCGACGGCATTTCCGGCGACACGACCGCAATTCGCCAGGCGCTGGACTCGGGGCGGCTCAAGAGCCTGATGATCGACACCGCTCCCAAAGCGTTCGCCGAGCAGCTGATCGCGCTGGCGCTGGAGATGCGGCGCTCGCCGGGCGGGCCGGGGGTGCCGGTCAACATCCTCCAGATCGCCCGCTACTCGGCGCCGGCGAACAGCTCGTCGGCGATCCTCCTTGGCAATTTCCTGGCCGACCAGGGCCGGCTCGAAGATTCGCTGGCCGCCTACCGGTCGGTCGGCGATGCCGATCCGCTGAAGACCGAAGCCCGCGACGCGGAGGCGCGGACTCTGTCCGAATCGAAAAGGTTCGGCGAAGCCCTGGCCCTTGCCACGCAGGCGGTGCGCGACCCGGCAGCGGCAAGCGACGATTTCGCCCGTTTGGCCGACGTCTATTCGTCAATGAAGCGCTACAACGAAGCCGCCGAGGCCTACAAAAAGGCTGTCGAGCTCGCCGCGAAGGCGCCGAAAGCGCGGGTGTGGCCGCTGCTGCTGTTGCAGGCGAGCGCCCTCAACTCGGCCGGCCGCTGGCCCGAGTCGAAGGCCGCGCTCAATGCCGCCCTGGAAATCGCTCCGGACGAGCCGCTGATCCTCAACTTCCTTGGCTATGCGAAGCTCGAACATGGCGAGGATCTCGACACTGCCGAAGCGATGGTTCGCAAAGCGAGCGAGTTGGCCCCCGACGATGCGTCGATCACCGACTCGCTCGGCTGGGCGCTCTTCAAGCGCGGCCGAATCGACGAGGCGATTGCCATCCTCCAGAAAGCCGCGGTCGGCGACCCGACCCAGGCCGAAATCCAGGAGCATCTCGGCGACGCTCTCTATACCGCCGGCCGCCACTTCGAGGCCCGCTACGCCTGGGAGGCGGCGCTGGCCACCGCGGGCGACGTCGAAACGGCGCGGATCAAGAGCAAGATCGAGACCGGCCTGACCAATACGACCGCCGCGCCTTGAGCGGGGCTGAAACCGCTTACGCCAAGGTCAACCTCGCCCTCCACGTTCGCGAGCGGATGGCGGACGGCTATCACCGGATCGAAACCGTTTTCGCCTTCTGCGCCGACGGCGACCAGGTTTCGGCTCAGACTGCCGACGCACTCTCACTCGAGCTGACCGGCCCATTTGCGGCCGGGCTCGACGGTGCCGACAATTTCATCATCAAGGCCGCGGCGCTCCTCAAGAACGCCTACCGGACCGCCAGCAACGCCGCCATTCGCCTCAACAAGCAATTGCCGGTGGCCTCCGGACTTGGCGGCGGATCGGCCGACGCCGCCGCCGCCCTTCGCCTTCTCAACCGGCTGTGGGGGCTGAATTGTCGTCTTGAGCGCCTCGAGGAGATCGGTCGCGACCTTGGCGCCGACGTTCCCGCCTGCGTGCGTTCCGAAACGATGCGCGGGGACGGCAAGGGCGATGATCTGCAGGCAATCGACCTCGGCCTCTCCGGAGCGCCCGTGCTGCTGGTGAACCCCAGGGTCGAAGTTTCAACGGCCGAGGTGTTCGAACGCTGGGACGGTACCGATCGCGGGCCGCTGACCGACTGGCGCAACGGCCGCAACGATCTCGAGCAGGCAGCGAGCGCCGTGGCGCCGCAAATCGGCTCGATCCTCGCGTGGCTGTCGATACAGCCGGGAGCCGATGTTGTTCGGATGTCGGGGAGCGGCGCCACCTGCTTTGCTTTGTTCGAGACCGAGGCGCAGCGCGACCGGGCCGCGATTGCGGTGCCTCGCGAATGGTGGCGGCTGGCGACCAGCCTGCGCTAAGGCGCTCGGATGCGCCCGATCCTGACCGCCGAAGCCATGCGCAATGCCGAGCAGGCGGCGATCGACTCCGGCACTCCGGTCGAAACGCTGATGGAACGCGCCGGTGCTGCACTAGCCGAAGGCGCGGTTCGGTTCGCCGGTCCGCTTCCGGCGCTGGTCCTGTGCGGACCGGGCAACAATGGTGGCGACGGTTATGTCGCGGCGCGGTATCTGGCGGCGCGCGGGATCGATGTGCGGGTGGCGGCGCTGGCCGAGCCCAAGAGCGACGCCGCCAAATGGGCGCGATCGCGATGGACGGGCGAGGTCGAGCAGCTGTCGCAGGACACGCAAGGCTCGCCATTGCTGATCGACGCGTTGTTCGGAACCGGGCTCAAGCGCGGTCTCGAGGATTCGGTCAGCCTGCTGCTTTCCGAGCTGGCGCATGAGGCGCTTGTCGCCGTGGCCTGCGACCTGCCGAGCGGGGTCGAAACCGACACTGGAGCGATTCTCAACCCGCTTCATGCGGTGGATTTGACGGTGACCTTCGGCGCTTTGAAGCCGGCCCATGTCCTGCACCCGGCGATGCACAAATGCGGCCGCGTCGTGCTCGCCGACATCGGCATCGAGGGGAGCGGCGAGTGGCATGAGATCGGCCCGCCGACGATTCCGCCGCTCGATCCGGGCGGACACAAATATTCGCGCGGGCTGGTTCATGCGCTCGCCGGGAAAATGCCCGGCGCGATTGCGCTTGCGGCGAGTGCGGCGGCGCGTTCGGGCGCGGGCTATGTCGGGATAAGCACGTCGCGGCCGATCGACGGATTGCCGGCGGCGGTGGTCCAGGTCGAAACCGCCGAGGTCAACGACCCGAGGATCGATTGCCTGCTGGTCGGGCCCGGGCTGGGCGACATCCCGCAGGTGCTGACGTTGGCGCTGACGTCGCAGGCGCCCAAGGTCATCGACGCCGACGCGATCGGCCTGATCGGCGATCCCGAACGGCTGCGCGGCCAGGATGCGATTGTCACGCCCCACGAGAGCGAGTTCAACAAGCTGTTCGGCGATATCCCCGGCCCGAAGTCCGAGCGGGCGCTCAAGGCCGCCGAGTTGAGCGGCGCGGTGGTGGTCTTCAAAGGGCCGGACACTTTGGTCGCATCGCCCGACGGGCGACTCGGCTTCGCGCCGCCGGCGCCCGCGTGGCTCGCGAGCGCCGGGACAGGGGACGTGCTCGCCGGGATGATCGCCGCGCTGCGCGCCCGGGGGATGCGGCCGTTCGAAGCGGCGTGCGCCGCGGTCTGGCTGCATGGCCGGGCGGCCGAGCTGGCCGGCCCCCACATGATCGCCGACGACCTTGTTGCCGCGATTCCGGCCGCGCTCGACCTTCTGTGAACGAGCTGATCGTCCGAATAGCCGCGCGCGGGGACGGGGTGACGGCAAGCGGTCGCCACGTCCCGTTCGGAGTTCCCGGCGACGCCGTGCTCGACGACTGCGCGCTCGCCTTTGGGCCCCACCATCAGCAGCCGCCGTGCCGCCATTTTCCCGAATGCGGCGGCTGCCAGCTGCAGCACGCCGACGACGCCGCCTATCGCGCCTTCCTCGTGTCGCGGGTCGAAACGGCGCTGGCCCAGCACGGGCTGGAAACCGAAATCCGCGAGCCGTACCTGTCACCACCCCATTCGCGCAGAAGGGCGACATTGAAAGCCCTTAAGCTGGGAGCGGGCGCCGTGGCCGGCTTCAACGCGGAGAAGTCACATCAAATCGTCGACATGCATGAATGCCATATCCTCAGGCCAGAGCTGTTCGCGCTTGTGCAGCCGCTCCGCGACTTGTTCGCGCGATTGCTTCAGCCCAGGCGCGGCGGCGAGGCGCAGTTGGCGCTGGTCGACCAGGGCGTCGACCTGCTCCTGCGCAACGTCCGTGCCGATGATCTCGCTGCGATCGAGGCGCTGACCGACTTCGCGGGCCAGCACGGACTGGCGCGGCTATCGGTGGACAGCGGGGAAGGGCCGGAGACGATCTACGAGCCGATCCCGGCGACGGTCACTCTATCGGGCGCTCCGGTTGCCTTTCCCGTCGGCGGCTTCCTGCAGGCGACCGAGGATGGCGAGGCGGCGCTTGTCGAGTCCGTCCGCGAGTGCGTTTCAGGGC
>CBIHLI010000141.1:0-4455 GCA_966210575.1 uncultured Sphingomonas sp. | reverse complement strand
AAACAATGACGTGACGGTCGCCGGAGGGATGGCGGCGCGGTGGGCGAACGAGAGCGAGCCGGGCGCGATCTTCGCCAACCAGTTCGACACGGTCGCCAACCGCGCCGCCATCCGTCCGGCAACCTTCACGTAATTGTTTGGGTTTTTGTACGGCACGGCAGGCACTTCGACGACGGTGGCGCCGAGTGCGCGGAGCGTGTCCTTTTTCTCTTCGGTCTGGGTCTCGGGAATGACGATCACGGTGCGCATGCCGAGCGCGTTGCCGACGACGGTCAGGCCGATACCGGTGTTGCCTGCAGTGCCGTCGACGATCAGGCCGCCGGGGCGAAGCTCGCCTCTCTCGATCGCGTCGCCGACGATGCCGAGCGCCGCCCGGTCCTTTACCGACTGGCCGGGGTTCATGAATTCGGCCTTGCCGAGGATCGTGCAGCCGGTTTCCTCCGAAGCTCGCCGGAGCTTGATCAGCGGCGTGTTGCCGATCGCATCGAGGACGGAGTCGCGGATCTCCATTGGCCGGCGATGTAGGGCGCGAAGCCGCGCCGCGAAAGGTCAGCCAAGCCGGCGGTAACGCAAATAATAAGCGCGCCGGCCTTCGCGGGCCGCCTTCGCTTCGTACCGCGTCTGCGGCCAGCCGCCCGGCCGCTCGAGGAAATCCGCCGACTTTTCGGCGAGCCATTCGAACTGATGCCCGTGGCGCCGCATCACCATCAGCGCCCATTCGAGATAGACCGGATGGTCGGTGGCGATGCGAAGCTCGCCGCCGGGCTTCAGCTTGGCGGCGATGAGGTCGACCGGTCCGTCGTTGACCATCCGCCGCTTCGAATGCCGCGCCTTCGGCCACGGATCGGGGTGCAAGAGGTAGACGAAGCTCAAGGCACCGTCGGGCACCCGCCGGACGACGTCGAGCGCGTCGCCGCGCCACAGGCGGACATTGGCCAAATGCTGCTCGCGGACGTGGGCGAGGGCGGTGGCGACGCCGTTGAGGAACGGCTCGCAGCCGATGAAGCCGTGGTCGGGAAGCAAATCGGCGCGAAAGGCGAGGTGCTCGCCGGCGCCGAAACCGATCTCCAGATGCAGGGGCCGGTCGGCGCCGAACAGGCGCGGGGAGTTGATCTCGCCCTCGTCGGGGACGGCGATTTGCGGCAGCAGTTGGTCGACCAGCGCCTGCTGGCTCTTGCGCAACTTGTGGCCGCTCGACCGGCCGTAGAGCCGGTTGAGAGTGGTCGGATCGCCTGACTTGTGCGCGGTCATCTTTTCACCCGCTAATCGATTGGAGCGGCCGGCCGCCAGTGCTATGTTTCGCCTCCGCAACAAGGGAGGGGACCATGCGCTCTGGGGGAATCAATTGGCTGGCGGTGCTCGCTGCCGCGGTGGCGGTCTATGCGATCGGTTTCGTTATCTACGGCTTCCTCATACCCGAAGAGAGCTGGATGGCGATGAGCGGCATGACCGAGGAGCAAAAAGCGGTGGCGATGTCGCGGATGGTGTTCAGCCCGATCATGCCGGTCCTGACCGCCGTCTTCCTCGCGATATTGTTCAAGTTCGGCCAGGTCGCCTCGGCGGCGAAAGGCGCACAATGGGCGGCGGTCGTGGCCCTGGCTTCGGCCATCCCGACCATGCTTTACGGCTGGGTCTATGGCGGCATTCCGACCGAGATGACGGCGATCGATTGCGCGCATCTGCTGCTCGGGCACGTCACCGCCGGCGCCATTCTCGGCAGCTGGCGCTAGCGTCAGCGGCAGTTCAGTCGCGGCGCGGCAGGAAGGCGCGATGAAGCGCCTGCTGATTGCCGCGCCGTTTGCGGTTGGGTTTGCCGCTCCGGCGCACGCGACCGGCGGCCTGACCTGCGAGACGGCGGGCGCAAGCCCGATCAGCGTGTCGCTGGTCATTGGCCATACCGCGGTTTCGTCGGTCGTCCAGGCGCGTCTTCACGACGGTGCGAGCGAAGTGCCGGTGATTGTCGCCCAGTCCTGGCTCGATCCGGGCGAAGTTCGGCTGGACCTGACCGACCCCAACGCCGAGCGGCACGAGCTTCGGCTTCGCGCCCGCCGGAGCGGCGATCAGTATGACGGGTCGCTTTGGCGCCACGGCAAGCGCCGCTGGGTTCGCTGCCGCGAAAGCTAGGATTCGACCGCGGCCCTGAGCTCGCCAACCAGGTCGAGGCGCTCCCACGGAAAGAAATCGCCGTCCGCCTTGCGCCCGAAGTGGCCGTAGGCGGCGGTCGGCCGGTAGATCGGCTTGTTGAGACCCAGGTAAGAGCGGATTCCGTGCGGGGTCAGGCCGCCGAGCTTCTCGATCCGGCCGATCGCCTCCTCGAGCTTCTCGTCATCGACGGTGCCGGTGCCGTGCGTGTCGACGTACAGCGACAGCGGCTTGGACACGCCGATCGCATAAGCGAGCTGGATCGTGCAGCGGCGCGCGAGCCCGGCGGCGACGATGTTCTTGGCGAGGTGGCGAGCCGCATACGCCGCGGACCGGTCGACTTTGGTCGGATCCTTGCCGGAAAAGGCGCCGCCGCCGTGCGGCGCAGCGCCGCCATAGGTGTCGACGATGATCTTGCGGCCGGTGATCCCGGCGTCGCCTTCCGGCCCGCCGATCTCGAAGCTGCCGGTCGGGTTGATGTGATAGACGGTCTCGTTGCCGAGCAATTCGGTGGGAAGCACGTCGGCGACCACCGACTTCACATAGGCGTGGAGCTCGGCCTCCTTGGCACCCTGATCATAGCCCGGCTTGTGCTGGGTGGAGACGACGATGACGGTCGCTTTGGCCGGCTTGCCGTTCTCGAAACGCAGGGTCACCTGGCTCTTGGCGTCGGGCTCGAGGAACGGGGCGCGGCCGGAATGCCGGTCGTCAGCCATCCGCATCAGGATCTTGTGGCTGTAGTCGAGCGTCGCCGGCATCAGGTCGGGAGTCTCGTCGCAGGCGAAGCCGAACATGATGCCCTGGTCGCCGGCACCTTCTTCCTTGTTGTCGGCGGCGTCGACACCCTGGGCGATGTCAGCCGACTGCGCGTGAAGGTGGTTGGCGAAATCGAACCTGTCCCAATGGAAACCTTCCTGCTCGTAACCGATCTGCTTGACGGTCTCGCGCACGGTCGCCTCGATCTCCTCGCGGACACCCGGTGCCCAATTGCCGTCGCGGTCCATCACGCCCTCGCCGCGGATCTCGCCGGACAGGATGACCCGGTTGGTGGTCGTCATCGTCTCGCAGGCGACGCGCGCCTCCGGATCCTTCGCCAGGAACAGGTCGACGATCGAATCCGAAATCTGGTCGGCGACCTTGTCGGGATGGCCTTCGGAAACCGATTCGGAGGTGAAGAGATAAGAGCTGCGCATCGCTGGGAGAGGGCCCTTCGGAAGACAACGCCGCTTGAAGTCGCGGCCGGTGATATAAAGGATTCGTTATGTGCGCCGATAGCGTCGCGCCCCAGTCAGGGCAATGGCGACGATGAGCATGGCTGCGGCAAGCAGCAGCGGGATGGAATTGCCGAAGCGGCCGAACGGGGTCGGCTTGATCGCCGCGGCCGGCAAATAGCCGTCGATCACGCCAGCCTGGTTGCGGCCGATTTCCCGCACGACTTCGCCTCTGGCGGTGATGATGGCGCTGATTCCGGTCGGGGTTGCGCGGACGACCGGAATCCCTTCCTCGGCGGCGCGCAGCCGCGCCTGGGCGAGGTGCTGTGGCGGGCCCCAGCTTCCGAACCAGGCGTCGTTCGACGGATTGAAGATGAAGTCCGGGCGGTGCTGCCAGTTTACGACGTGGCCGGAAAAGATGATCTCATAGCATATCTGCAGCCCGACCCGGCCCCAGCCTGGAATGTAGACCGTCCTCGGTCCCGGTCCGGACGCGAAGTCGATTTCTCCGGGCGCGAGCCGCGACAGGCCGACGCGCGACAGCAGCGGGCGCATCGGCAGATATTCTCCGTAAGGGACCAGGTGCGCCTTGTCGTAGCGGCCGACGATCCTGCCGCCCGGAGCGAGGACGAAGACGCTGTTGGTCGCCTCGTCGATCGTCCGGCGATCCTTCGAAGTCAGGCCAATCCCGCCGGTGATCAGATATTCGCCCGGACCGATTGACCGGGCGGCGCGGGCGCGCTCGAATGCCGCCAGCGCCTGCGGCGGGCCGGAGCGCTCGTCGGCGAGCGGCGCGATGACCGCCGCTTCCGGCCACAGCAGTAACCGCGGGCGTTCGCCGCCCGGGCGCGCGGACAAAGCGGCCATCCGCTCGGCCGCCTCATTCTCGAAGCCTGGTCGCCATTTGTCCTGCTGGCCGATATTCGGCTGGACGATCCGGATCGACTTGATCGCCAGCGGATCGTCCGGGACCGCCGCCGACGGCAGCAGCCAAAGGATCGTCGCGCCAAGCAGGATAAGCGCGCCTGGAAGCCATTTGCGCCGGACCTCTAGCCAGATGACGGCGCCGAGCAGAACGGTCAGCGCCGACAGGCCATAGGTG
>CBIHLI010000140.1:0-4487 GCA_966210575.1 uncultured Sphingomonas sp. | reverse complement strand
CGACCACCTTGCCGCTGCCGGGCGCAAGCTGGACGACGTCCTTGGGAATGCCCGCCTGGTGCATCAGCTCGATCGCGAGCGCGCCGATCAGCGGCGTTTGCCCGGCCGGCTTGGCGATCACCGCATTGCCGGCAGCGAGCGGCGCCGAGGTCAGGCCGGTGAAGATCGCCAGCGGGAAGTTCCACGGTGAAATGCTGGCGAATACGCCGCGCCCGTGCAGCCGCAGCTCATTCTGTTCGCCGGTCGGGCCGGGCAGCGGCATCGGCCTGGTGAACTGGCGCCGAGCTTCCGAAGCGTAGAAGCGCAGGAAATCGACCGCCTCGCGCACTTCGAGCACCGCGTCGATCAAGGTCTTCCCGGCTTCGCGAATGCACAGCGAGAAGAGTTCTTCGCGATGCTCCTCGTAGAGATCGGCCGCACGGTCGAGCAGGCGCGCGCGCTCGTCGCCGCCAAGCGCGTCCCATCCCTTCTGTGCGGCGTGCCCGGCGCGAACCATATGGTCGACTTCATCGGCGCTTGCTTCGAAAACATCTCCGACCGTAAGTCGCCGATCGTAAGGAGAAGTGATCGCCCTGGCCTTGCCCTTCCCAACCGTCGGCTTGGCGATCCAGCTGCGGCTTTCGAGTGCCTTCAGCCGCCCGAGCAGCGGTTCGCGGACCAGCGGGTCGGACAGGTCGACGCCGGCGCTATTGCGCCGGGTCGGTCCGAAGATGTCGCTCGGCAGCGGGATCAAAGGGTTGCGCTTGGGTTCGAGCCGCTCGAGCTCGGCGACCGCGCCACGCACCAGCTCCTCGTGCGAGATTTGCTCGTCGGCGATCCGGTTGACGAACGATGAGTTGGCGCCGTTCTCGAGCAGGCGCCGGACGAGGTAGGCGAGCAGCTCCTTGTGGCTTCCGACCGGCGCATAAATACGCACCGGGGTCGGCGCGTCGCCGATCGCCCGCTCGAGCTTCGCCAGCTCCTCGTACAAGCCTTCGCCCATGCCGTGCAGTCGCTGGAACTCGAATGTCGCGCCGTGCGCGATCGCCTTCACCTCGCCGATGGTGTTGGCGTTGTGGGTGGCGAAAGCCGGGTAGATCAGGTCGTTGGCGCCGAGCAGCACCTTGGCGCAGGCGAGGTAGGAAACGTCGGTCGCAACCTTGCGGGTGAACACCGGATAGTCGGCCAGTCCGGCGACCTGCGCCGCCTTGATCTCGGTGTCCCAATAGGCGCCCTTGACCAGGCGGACCATGAAACGGCGGCTGTGGGCGCGGGCGAGTTCGACCGTCCAGCGGCACAACGGCTCGGCGCGCTTCTGATAGGCCTGGATCGCTATCCCGAAGCCGCTCCATCCATTGGCGAACAGCGCATCGTCGGCGGCGAGCGCCTCGAACAGGTCCATCTGCAGCTCGAGCCGGTCGGCTTCCTCGGCGTCAATGGTCAGGTGGATGTCGGCGGCACGGGCCTTGGCGGCGAGCCGTCGAAGCACCGGCAGGATGTAGCGCTCCGCTTCCTCGGCATGGCTCCATTCGAACCGCGGATGCAGCGCCGACAGCTTGACCGAAATGCCAGGGGATTCGACGAATCCGCCCTTCGCTTCCTTGGCGATCCGGTCGATGGCGCTCGAATAGGCCTCGGCATAGCGCTCGGCGTCCTCGAATGTCCGTGCCGCTTCGCCCAGCATGTCGAAGCTATGACTTAGCCCCTGGCGGCGCTCCGGCTCGGCCCGGCGCATCGCCTCGTCGATGGTGCGGCCGAAGACGAACTGCCGGCCGAGGATCCGCATCGCCTGGTTGACCGCGGTGCGAACCACGGGCTCGCCGAGCCGGCCAACGGCGCGGCCGAGCGCCGCCCGCCAATTGTCGGAGCGGTCGTTGGCGCCTTCGAGCACCTTGCCGGTCAGAAGCAGCGAAAAGGTCGCCGCATTGACGAAGGCGGATTCGGAATCGCCGAGCTTCTCGGCCCAGTCCGGCTTGGACAATTTGTCGGCGATAAGTTCGTCGGCGGTGTGGGCGTCGGGAATTCGCAGCAGCGCTTCGGCGAGGCACATCATCGCAATGCCCTCGTCGCTGCCGAGATCGTAGGTCTGGAGGAAGGCGTCGAGCCCCGACGGCTTGTGCTTCCGAACCGCCTTGACCAGCGTCCGTGCGACCGACGTCGCTTCGGCCAGCTCCTCTGCGCCGAGCCGCGCCTGGTCGATCCGCTCGCGGTCGACCAATTCTTCGGGCGGACGATAGGCGAGCAGAACCTGCTCGCGATCGATGCCAGCGGCGGGCTTGGCCGCCGCTTCAGCTACGCGATTTGCCCGTGGCAATGCTTGTACTTCTTGCCCGATCCGCACGGGCATGGGGCGTTGCGGCTGACCGGCGCGGTCGCCGTGTCGACTCCCTCCTGCCCTCCCGGGAAATCGGCTCGCGGAATGCCGAGCGGCGGCAGGTTCGACAGCACCGCCCCGGTCGCCGCGTCGATATCGGCGGTGTCGTCCTCGCCCGAGAAGGGATCGATGTGCTGGGTGATGAAGTCGGGCAGCGGCGGCGGCGGCGCGGCCTCGATCTGGACGTTGGCGCGCATCAGCACCCGAGTCACTTCCTCGCGGATGGTGATCAGCAGCCGCTCAAACAGCAGGAACGCCTCCTGCTTATATTCGTCGATCGGCTTCTTCTGGGCATAGCTGCGCAAGTGGATGACCTGCCGAAGCGCGTCGAGCGTCGCCAGATGGTCCTTCCATTGATGGTCGAGGGTCTGCAGCAGGATGCTCTTCTCGACCTCGTCCCAGCGCTCGGGCTCAACCTGGCTGAGCTTGTCCGCCATATGCTGGTCGGCGAGCGCCTGCAGGCGTTCGATGAGGATATCCTGCTCGACCGCCTCTTCCTCGAGCCACTGCTCGAACGGCGGCTGGAGGCCGAACACCGCGTCGACGCTCTCCTTCAGGCCGTCGACGTCCCACTGCTCGGGATAGGTTCCGGGCGGGCAGTGGGCCATGACGATCGACGCCGCGGTTTCCGCTCGCATGTCGGCGATGACGTCGCTGACGGTCTCGGCATCCATGATGTCCGCGCGCTGCTCATAGATGACCTTGCGCTGGTCGTTCATCACGTCGTCGAATTCGACGACCTGCTTGCGGATGTCGTAGTTGCGCGCCTCGACCTTCTTCTGGGCGGTCTCGATCGCTTTCGAGATCCACGGGCTGATGATCGCCTCGCCGTCCTCGAGGTTCTTGTTAATTAGCCGGGCGAACATGGTCTGAGGGCCGAAGATGCGCAGCAGGTCATCGTCGAGGCTCAGATAGAATTTGGACAGACCGGGGTCGCCCTGGCGCCCCGAGCGGCCGCGCAGCTGGTTGTCGATCCGGCGGCTCTCGTGCCGCTCGGTGCCGAGCACATAAAGCCCGCCGGCCTCGAGCACGCGCTGCTTCTCCATGACGATTTCGTCTCGCACCTTGGCCGCCTGCTCGTCATATTCGGGCGTCCCCGGCACGAGATCCGGAAATTCGTCCTGCATCCGGAACTCGAGATTGCCGCCGAGCTGAATGTCGGTCCCGCGACCGGCCATGTTGGTGGCGATGGTGACCGCGCCGATCCTGCCCGCCTGCGCGACGATGTGCGCTTCCTGCTCGTGGAAGCGAGCATTGAGCACCGAGTGCTTCACGCCTTCGCGCTCGAGATATTCGGACAGCATCTCCGATTTCTCGATCGAAACCGTGCCGACCAGCACCGGCTGCCCGGCCTCCTGCTTCTCCTTGAGCTCGCGCGCGATCGCGCTGAACTTGTCGGTGATGTTCTTGTAGAATTCGTCGTCCTCGTCGATCCTGAGGACCGGGACGTTGGTCGGGATGGAGACGACGTTCATCTTGTAGATGTCGAAGAATTCCGGCGCCTCGGTCATCGCCGTGCCGGTCATTCCCGACAGCTTCGGGTACATCCGGAAATAATTCTGGAAGGTGATCGAGGCGAGGGTCTGATTCTCGGGCTCGATGTAAACGCCTTCCTTGGCCTCGACCGCCTGGTGGAGGCCGTCCGACCAACGCCGCCCCTCCATCATCCGGCCGGTGAACTCATCGATGATGACGACCTTGCCGTCCTTGACGATGTAATCGATGTCCTTCTTGAACATCACATTGGCTTTGAGCGCCTGGTTCAGGTGGTGGACGGCCTGGGTGTTGACGATGTCGTAGAGGTTGCGGCCTTCGATCAGCCCGGCTTCCTCGAGCATCCGCTCGGCCTTCTCGGTGCCGTCCTCGGTCAGGACGACCGAGCGCTGCTTCTCGTCCTTCTCATAATCCTCGGGCGCGAAGGTCTTCACGATCTGGTCGACCGAGACATACAGCTCCGACTTGTCGTCGGTCGGCCCGGAGATGATCAGCGGCGTTCGCGCCTCGTCGATCAGGATCGAATCGACTTCGTCGACGATGGCGAAATTGAACGGCCGTTGGACCATCTGCTCGCGCGTATATTTCATGTTGTCGCGCAGGTAATCGAAGCCGAACTCGTTGTTGGTGCCGTAGGTGA
>CBIHLI010000139.1:0-4500 GCA_966210575.1 uncultured Sphingomonas sp. | reverse complement strand
GCCCGGGCGAACAGGCGGGCGATCTGCTGCTCGCTTTCGCCGTACCAGTTCGACAACAGGTCCGACGACTTGGTAGCGATGAAGTTGGCGCTGCTTTCGCGCGCCGCCGCTTTTGCGAGCAGCGTCTTGCCGGTTCCCGGCGGGCCATAGAGCAGGAAGCCCTTGGCCGGGCGGATGCCAATTCGGCGGAAGGCTTCGGGATGCTTCAAGGGCAGCTCGATTCCCTCGCGAAGCTTCTCCATCGGCTCGTCGAGCCCGCCGATGTCCGACCAGCGGACCTGCGGCGCTTCGACCATCACCTCGCGCATCGCCGAAGGCTGCACGCGCTTGAGCGCATTCTCGAAATCGCGATTCTCGACCGACAGCGCGTCGAGCACTTCAGTCGGGATGGTTTCTTCCTCCGGGTTGATCTGCGGCATGATCCGCCGCACCGCTTCCATCGCCGCTTCCCGGGTCAGAGCGGCAAGGTCGGCGCCGACGAAGCCGTAAGTGCGCCGGGCGAGGTCCTTGATGTCGGCGTCGGGCGCCAAGGGCATGCCGCGCGTGTGGATTTCGAGGATCTCGAGGCGGCCCTGCTCGTCGGGGACTCCGACGATGATCTCGCGGTCGAGCCGGCCGGGCCGGCGAAGCGCCTCGTCGAGCGCCTCCGGCCGATTGGTCGCGGCGATGACGACCAGGTTCTGGCGCGGCTCGATCCCGTCCATCAAGCTCAAGAGCTGGGCGACGAGGCGTTTCTCGGCTTCGCCGCTCACCTGCCCGCGCTTCGGGGCGATCGAATCGATTTCGTCGTTGAAGATGATCGACGGCGCCGCCGCCGACGCCTGCTCGAACAGCTCGCGCAGCTTGCGCTCGCTCTCGCCATAGGCCGAGCCCATGATCTCCGGGCCGGCGATATGAAAGAAATGGGCGCTGCTCTCATTGGCGACGGCGCGCGCCAGCCGGGTCTTGCCGGTTCCGGGCGGCCCGTGAAGCAGGACGCCCTTGGGCGGGTCGACGCCGAGCCGCTGGAACAGCTCGGGGTGGCGCAGCGGAAGCTCGACCATCTCGCGCAGCGCATCGATCGTGTCGCGCATTCCGCCGAGGTCGTCATAAGTGACGTCGGCGCGCCGATCGCCCGGCTTGCCGCCGAGAAATTCCGGAAGCAGCTCGATGTCGGTCTTGGCGTCGATATGGACGATCCCCTTGGGCGTCGTGCTGACGACGATCAGCCGCACTTCCTGAAGCGCGAACGCCGGGGCATTGAGCAACTGGCGCACCGGATCGGGGACATCGGCGTTGACTCGCTGGTGGCCGGTGGTGGCGACGGTGTCGCCCTCGCACAATGGCCGTCCGGCAAAAGTGCGCTTGAGGGCACCGGCAGAGCCCTGAAGCCGGACATTGTCCTGGGCCGGCGCGAACACCACCCGGGTCGCCGGCTTCGACTTCGCTTTCTTCACTTCGACGAAATCGCCCGAGCCGATGCCGGCGTTGGCACGCTGCAAGCCGTCCAACCGGATAATGTCCAGCGCTTCGTCCTCGGTGTAGGGGCGGATGGCCCGAGCCGCGGTCGAGCGCTTGCCGATGATTTCGATGGTGTCGCCCTCGCTAAGGCCGAGATCCTCCATCAGCTTGGCCGGAAGCCGCGCGATTCCGCGGCCGCTATCCCCTGGCGCGAGGTTGGCGACCTGGACGCGCCGTGTCTTCGGCCGCTCTGCCACTTGGGTATCCGCCATCGAATCTCCTTTAGCGCCCCGCTGCCCTACTGCTGAAATGAAACGGCGCCGGGCTTTCCCGGTTCAATTTGGGGCGGAATTCCCCGGTTAAAAGCCTTTGGGTCAAAACTGGATCTTCCCGGCGGCCTTGCGCGCGACCGACCTCGGAACGAGGCGGGTGGAAAAAGCGGCGATCCTGTTGAGCACTCCGGTGATCACGACCGCCCTGTTGCGATCGAGCGCGCGCAGCCCTTCGCGAACGACTTGGTCGGCGTTCATCGACAAGCGGTCGACCGTTCGGTTGCCGCCAAATCCGGCGACTTCGCCGAATTCGGTTCTTGTCGGACCGGGGCATAAGGCCGTCACTTTGACACCGTACCGCCGGACTTCCTCGTGGAGCGCCTCGCTCAGCGACAGGACATAAGCCTTGGTCGCGAAATAGACCGCCATCCCCGGCCCGGGCTGGAAAGCGGCGGTCGACGCTAGGTTGAGGATCGCTCCGGACCGCCGTTCGATCATGGCCGGAAGCACCGCCCGGCACAGGTCGGTCAGAGCTCCGCAGTTGAGGTGGACCATCTGCCGAAGTCGCTCGGGATCGGCCCTTTCGAACCGCCCGTGGAGGCCGAAGCCGGCGTTATTGACCAGCAAGTCGACGGTTTCGCCGGCGTCCCTGAGATTGGCGATTAGCAGCGCCGCAGCGTCCGGAGCGCCTAGGTCGATCGCCACCGCACGCGCGTCGCCCAGCTCGGTGGCTAGTGCGTCGAGGCGGTCCTTGCGGCGAGCGGCAAGCACCAGATGATGACCGCGCCTCGACAATTGGCGGGCAAACTCGACCCCCAGGCCGGCCGATGCGCCGGTGATCAGCACGACCTTCCGGTCCAAACTAATCGGCCTTGCTGAGGGTCGCCTTGACGATCTTTCCCGGCGCAGTGGGCGGCTCGCCCTTAGGCAGAGCATCGACATGTTCCATCCCGCTCTCGACCTCGCCCCAGACGGTGTACTGGCCGTCGAGGAAGCGGGCGTCGTCGAAGCAGATGAAAAACTGGCTGTTGGCGGTGTCAGGGCTCGGCTTGCGGGCCATCGAAACGGTCCCGCGGACATGCGGCGCCTGGCTGAACTCCGCCTTGAGGTCGGGAAGGTCGGAGCCGCCCATTCCGGTCCCGGTCGGGTCGCCGGTTTGCGCCATGAAGCCCGGGATCACCCGGTGGAACAGCACGCCGTCATAGAAGCCCTTGCTGGCAAGGTCGGTGATCCGCTCGATGTGGCCGGGCGCGAGGTCGGGCCGAAGCTTGATGACGACGTTGCCGCCGCTCGAGAGGGAAAGGGTCAGGCGATCGTCGGCCATTGGGCTGCCTCCTAATGCGGGAAAGCGGGCGATTTAGGCCGGGAACCGCGCTTGCGCCAGTGGAGGCGCGGCAATAGGAGGGCCTACGCGTCGGCAAGGGGTGAGGGTCATGAGCGAGAGCGAGAAGATCGCCGCCGCCCCCGGAACCGAGCCGCTCGAGGCGGCAGCTGCCTCGGCAATCGACGAAGAGGACCGGCTGCGGCCGGAATTCGTCGATCGAGTGCTCAACGCGGTCGACGCCGGCGACGACGCCATCGCCCGCGAACTGGTCGCTCCGCTGCATCCGGCCGACGTCGCCGACTTGATCGAGCTCGCCGCCGGCGACGAGCGCGAAGGCCTGGTCAAGGCGCTCGCCGGAATTGTCGATGCCGACGTGCTCGCCGAGATGAACGAGCATGTCCGCGAGACGCTTCTCGACGCGCTCGACGCCGACCAGGTCGCCAAGATCGCCGCAGAGCTCGAGACCGACGACGCCGTCGCCATCCTCGAAGACCTCGAGGAACATGAGCAGCGCGCGGTGCTTCGGGCGATGGAGCCCGACGACCGAGCGGCGATCGAGGAGGCGCTCACCTATCCGGAGGAATCCGCCGGCCGGTTGATGCAGCGCGACCTGATCGCGGTGCCCGAGCATTGGAAGGTCGGCCAGGTCATCGACTATCTGCGCTCGACCGAGGACCTGCCTACCGACTTCTGGGAAATCTTCGTCGTCGGCCCAAGCCACCACCCGGTCGGCACCTGCAAGTTGTCGACGATATTGCGCGCCCCCCGCTCGACGCCAGTCAGCGACGTCATGATTCGCGAGCAGACCCTGATCCCGGTCGACATGGACCAGGAAGACGTCGCCCTGCGGTTCCAGAAATATGCCCTGGTCTCGGCCGCCGTAGTCGACGGCGCCGGCCGGCTGGTGGGAATGATCACCGTCGACGACATCGTCCACATCATCCAGGAGGAGGCCAGCGAGGACGTCCTGCGGCTGTCCGGCGCCGGCGACGAGGGCGACATCAACGAGCCGGTGCTGGAAAGCTATCGGGCGCGGGTCCGCTGGCTCATCACCAATCTTGGTACGGCGCTGGTCGCTTCGACCGTCATCAGCTTCTTCGAAGGCGCCATCGCCCAGTTGGTGGTGCTGGCCGTGCTGATGCCGATCGTCGCCGGAGTCGGCGGCAATGCCGGCACCCAGACGCTTGCAGTAACCGTGCGCGCCCTCGCCACCAACCAGCTGACCGGGTCGAATCGCTGGCGAGCGGTCGGGCGGGAGATGCGGGTGGCTCTGCTCAACGGCGGAACCGTCGCTCTCATCCTCGGCATCGGCGTCGCCGCCGTGTTCGGCAATCCGTTGCTGGGTGGCGTGATCGCCGCGGCGATGTTGGCCAATATCCTGGTCGCCGGGACGGTCGGCTCGCTGGTTCCGCTGACGCTCGAGCGGATGGGCGTCGACCCGGCGACCAGGATATTGGCCAACAT
>CBIHLI010000138.1:0-4516 GCA_966210575.1 uncultured Sphingomonas sp. | reverse complement strand
GAGGCTTCGGCCGGGGCGATGATGTAATAGGTCGGAAGCGCATATTTGGTGTGCGGCAGGCTGATCTCGACCGGCGTCGCGCCGGCGTCGGTCAGCCACTCGATCCCCTTGTCCCACAGCGCATTGATCTCGCCCGGCACTCCGTCGATCCGATACTCCATGGGAATACCGATGCGCTTGCCCTTCAGATCGCTCGACAATCCGGCTTCCCAATCGGGCAACGGCAAGTCCAGAGAGGTCGAGTCCTTCGGATCGAAACCGGCCATCGCCTGGAGCAGGATCGCGCAGTCGCGGACCGTCCTTGCCAGCGGCCCCGCCTGGTCGAGCGAGCTGGCGAACGCCACGATCCCCCAGCGCGAGCAGCGTCCGTAAGTCGGCTTGATGCCGCAAATGCCGGTGAAGGCGGCGGGCTGGCGGATCGAGCCGCCGGTGTCGGTGCCGGTCACCCCCGGCGCTATGCCCGCGGCAACCGCCGCCGCCGAGCCGCCCGACGAGCCGCCGGGGGTCAGCGCCGCATTGCTCCCGTCCTTGCGCCGCCACGGGCTGATCACCGGCCCGTAGGCGCTGGTCTCGTTCGACGAGCCCATCGCGAACTCGTCCATGTTGAGCTTGCCGAGCATCCCCGCGCCGGCGTTGCGCAAATTCGCCGTGACCGTGCTTTCGTAGGGCGGGCGGAAGTCCTTGAGGATCCGGCTTCCGGCGGTCGTGTCGACCCCCTCGGTGGCGAACAAATCCTTGATGCCGAGAGGGATGCCGGCGAGCGGACCCGACGACTTGCCGGAATCGGCGGCCTCGGCCGCTGCCAGCGCATCGTCGGGCGTCTCGACCGTATAGGCGTTCAGTCCGCGCGCGTCCGCCACCGCCGCATTGTACGCCTCGGCAATTTCGCGCGCGCTGAACTCGCCGCCACGAAGCCCGTCGCGAAGCTCGGCGATCGAAAGTGACGTCAGCTCGCTCACTCGATCACCTTCGGCACCGCGAAGAAGCCGTGCTCGGCGTCCGGCGCATTGGCGAGGATGGCGTCGCGGCAGTCGCCGTCGGTGACCGCGTCTTCGCGCAGCCGGAGCTTCTGCTCGATCACCGTTGCCAGCGGCTCGACTCCGTCTGTGTCGACTTCACCCAGCTGCTCGACCCATCCGAGGATGTTGTTGAGCTCGGGCACCAAGCGCTCGACCTCCTCCTCGCTCATGGCGATTCGGGCGAGGTTGGCGATGTGGCGGACCTGTTCGGGTGTGACGGACATGTGCGCCGCCGATAGCGGCGGTGCCTGCGCCCTTCAACTGCCGACTAGCGGAACGGGTCGCCCGCCGGCCGGCCGCCGACGACCAGTTGCCGCATCGTCACCGGCGCGATCTTCACGTCGCCGCGGTCCAAAGCCTGGCTTTCCTGCTTCAGCCGAGCCGCTTCTTCGCTACGCGGCATTGCCCCGTCGCTCATGTTGGCAGCGATGTCGCGAACCGACGTTAGATAGACGTTCGTCCATTTTCCATTGCGCTGCTCGAATACGGCGGGATCGCGCCGGCATTGCACCTTCGGGTCGTCGCGTCGGGCGGCCGGCAGATTGGCGCAGCCGTCGAGAAACACGATGAACGTCCTGGCGGCGGGCTGGACGAACACCCGGCATGCCCCTCCCCCCGCACAAAACGCCTGTTTCACGCCCGGCCCGCCGAGCAGCATGGCCCGCAGCTCCTGAGGGACAGGCGCGCCTCGCGGAAAGACGGTGAGGTCGGCGGGCGGCGGCCCGGCCACGATTCTTTCCTCGGACAGGGCCCAGCGGTCCTTCGCGGCAAGCGCCGTCGCCGCCATCATCCGCTGCTCGGGGTCGCCGCCGCGCTTCACGCGTTCGAGCGTCGCCCGGCCGGACGGACCGAAGTCGAACGCCATTGCCCGCCAGTCGAACTTGGTCGGGCTGACCTTGCCGCTTTGCAGGCGCGCCATTTGGGAATTGGCCGAAATGGCGCCGAAATCCAGGATTGGCAGGGCAAGCAGCAGCGCCAGGCCACATAACCCGACCGCCAAAGCGGTTTGCAGCGGCCGAAGCCGTTCGTCGAAATCGAGCCGGCCGCGCCAGATCGAAAACCAGCCGGCCAGCCCATAAGCGATAGCGACAGCCACAGCGATCACGCCCCAGATGCGCCCGGGCGTCCAGCCATATTGGTCGATCCGGATGCCGATCGACAGAGCGGCGATCGCCGCCAGCGGCAACACGACCGCGACAAGCAGCAGCGCGGCCCAGCGCAGCACCGCGCTCGGCGAACGGCTCTCGCGGCTTTCGGCAAAGACGGTGTTGGCCATGAGGATCGCGCCGGCGCCCGCCAGCAGCAGCAGCGGCGTCGCCGGAACGCCGCTCTTCCAGAATTTTTCGAGCCCGGTGAACGGTATCGACGCGAGAAACAGCACCAGCGCCACGGCAAGCGGCGGCGCCAGCACCGAGAGGACGATCCTCAGCAGCCGCTGGAGCATCGGCAGCAGCCGGTCCCGCTCGCGCAGCAGCCCGGCCGAGGCGCCGAAGGCAAAGCCCGCCAGGGCCCACGCGAACCAGCCCTTCTCGAGCAGCTTTCGAACCTCTTCGATCCCGATCAGCCCGAACAGGCCAGCGATCAGCCAGGCCAGCAGGAAGACGACTCCGGTGAAGAACAGGCTCGAAGCGCCGATCACCGCGTCGGCCCAGGCGTGGCCGTGCAGGCGTTCGTAGGGGAGCGATGCCCGGCCCTCGTCGCGGATCGTCTGGAACAGTGGCGCGGCGATCATGACCGCGAAGATTCCGGATAGATACGGCCATTCGAAGATCGTCGCCTGGACGTTATACTGGGCGGTGAACCAGCCGACGAGCGCGATCACCAGCCCCCAGGCCACGGCGAAACCGACCGCCCACTGCCAACGAAACCGCTCGACGGTCATGACGAACGACAAGGTGGCGATGGCGACGCAGGTCGCCGCCGCCTGCCGCCAAGGCTCCAGCGGCTCGGGGAACGGATGGTCGATAAGGAAATGGAACGCCACGCCGGCGACGGCGCAGATCGCCGCCATGATCCACGGTCGCTGCGGCCAGGCGTCGGCGGCCTCGTCCAGTCTCTCGCTCATGCTGTGTTACTCCCCGGCGAAGGTCTTGCAGGTGCACGGCGCTGCTTCAAGCGGCAAACCGCGGTGAGCGCATGAGCAAGTCGTGAGCATTCGCTGAGCAATGACGCCGGGGAAGAAAATCCTGTCCTACAGCCCCACTCCTGTGCTTGCCTTGCGGCTGTTGGAGGAGAACGCCGTTGCTTCGCAGATCCGCCCCCCGCCGTCCGCGCCGCCTCGGGGAATGGAGCGAGGCCAGGGCTGTCACCTTCATTGTCACCCTTGCCGCGACGCAAAATGTCACCCTCGCCGCCCGGCGCGCCGGCATGAGCCGCAAGTCGGCCTATGCGCTCAAATCGCGCGATCCCGCCTTTGCGGCGGCCTGGGCCGCGGCGGTGACCGCGGGTTCGCGGGTCCGGATCGAGGGTGACAAGGTTGGCGAAGTTCGTGAACGCCGGATTTCACGCCCCCTGGGTGACACTCGAATCGCAGACTTCGACGCCGAGCTGCGCGATCATTGCTTCTCCCGGATCGCCGCGACTCGGGGCGACTCGGTTGCCCGGGCGCTCGTCCTCCCCTAACCGCCGCCGCCAATGTGCGCCCGCCGCTTCCTGATCGCCGTCACAATCCTGACCCTGCTGGCGGTCGCGGCCGGGTTCGCGATCTATCAGTGGGGCGGTCAGCTGTTGCTTCGCCAAGCCGTGCCCGAGGGGCATTTCGAGGCGGCCGAGGCGGGCGGCGGGCCGGATTACACAACGTCGGCCTCCTGGATTGCCCGTCCGGACATGGATGCAAGGAGAAACCCCACCGAGTGGCGCCCTGCCGGCTTCCCGCCGCCGCTGGCGCCCAAACGAGTCTCGGTCTTCTACATTCACCCGACCACCTACCTCGAGCGCGACCGCTGGAACGCGCCGCTCGACGATCGGCAGAGTCGCGAGCGCGCCGACCTGTTCGTCCGAAGCCAGGCGAGCGCATTCGGCAACGTCGCCGACGTCTGGGCGCCGCGCTACCGCCAGGCGGCCTACGGTGCATTCCTGTTGAAGAGCGAGGATGCGCAGCAAGCGCTCGGGCTTGCCTATTCGGACCTATCGGCCGCTTTCGACGAATTCCTTCGGCAGGTTCCGGAGGGCGAGCCGATCATTCTCGCCGGCCATAGCCAGGGCGCACTTCACCTGATGCGGCTGATCGAGCAACGCAAAGGCGCGCTCCACGGGCGCCTAGTCGCCGCTTACGTCGTAGGCTGGCCGATCAGCACCACTGCCGACCTGCCGGCGCTCGGCTTTTCCGCCTGCGTTTCACCCGTCCAGACTGGCTGCATCCTGTCCTGGATGAGCTTCTCCGAGCCCGCCAACCCGAAGCTGATCCTCGCCGAATGGGGCAAGACCAGAGGCGTAATCGGCAGGGAACGGCGGCGCGACGACATCCTGTGCGTCAATCCGCTTACCGGGACCGAAGG
>CBIHLI010000137.1:0-4522 GCA_966210575.1 uncultured Sphingomonas sp. | reverse complement strand
CCTTGTTCTTGCGGTTCATCGACGCGACGTCGAGGAGTTCAGGGTTCTGGCCGGCATGCGGATGCTCGGACCCGTTGTAGAGATGCAGGGCGCGCATCTGGTCGCGCCCGAGCGGTCCGCGCGGGATCATCCGCTCGACCGCTTTTTCGAGCACGCGCTCAGGAAAGCGGCCCTCGAGAATCTTGCCGGCGGTCACTTCCTTGAGCCCGCCCGGATAGCCCGTGTGCTTGTAATAGATCTTCTGGTCGAGCTTGCGGCCGGTGAACTTCACCTTGTCGGCGTTGACGACGACGACATGGTCGCCGCAATCGACATGCGGCGTGTAGCTCGGCTTGTGCTTGCCGCGCAGGATGTTGGCGATGATCGTCGCCACGCGCCCGACGACCAGGCCGTCGGCGTCGATCAGGTGCCATTTCTTCTCGACCTCGGCCGGCTTGACCGACTTGGTCATCTTCATCAGCGCCTTCATGGCGTCGAACCTTTCGTTGAAATGCGAAAGGCGGCGCTTCGAGCGCGCCGCCGCTGGTCGGGCTATTTGCGGTGGACGGGCGGAAAGTCAAGCAAATGCGTGGGTTTCTTGACGGGTAATATGATACCGACGGCTAAGCGGGCTCGACCGTCTGGTGACCGTGGAACAGGTTGTTCGGGTCGTATTTGCGCTTGACCTGCGCCAGCCGGGCATAATGCTCACCCCAATAAGCCTGCTTCCAGTCGCGCTGGAAATAATCGGCTTCCGAGACATAGGCGCCGGCACCCGGAACTAGGGTCCGGATCGGGGCCATGGCCCGGGTCACTCCGGCTGCGTCGCGGCGGCCGTCAGCGACGTCCGGCTCATGTCCCGGAATTCCGGTCCAGGCCGGCGGCCCTTCGGCCGCGCAGATCAGCAGGGCGAAGGCATTGAGGACTTGCGGGCTCATTGCCGTTTCGGCGGTCGCCGCGAGCGCTTCGCTGGTGCCGCCCGCGAGGCCCTTGTTGACGTGTAGCGTGACGGTCCACTCGTCCGCCGCCGCAATCAGCGCGTCAACCAGCGCCGGCTGACGAGCGGGCTCGAGCAGTTGCTTGGGCAGCCAGGCCGATTGATAGGCGTGAAGCACCTGGCCGGCCTCGCCGAGGTTGCCGGTCCAGAACAAATTGTCCGGCGATGCCCCAGGCCGCGGATCCTGCAGGGTCAGCCCAGGCAGCGAGCGCAGGACCTCGGGGTTCCAGAAGCTTTTGCCCGGAAGCGCGACGAAGGCGGGGTCGGACGCCAGGCGATAGTCGGCAGGCCGCTCGGCGATCCAGGCGAGGAACGGCCGCCAGACGGCCTCGATCTGCGCTTGGCTGAGGCTGTGGCAGACCATCGTCACCGACAGCTTGCGCCCCGGATCGAAGCGCAATTGCTCGCCCCAGCTAGGGTTGAACAGGTCGCTGGCGTAGAATGCAACGATCCGCTCGACCAGCGCCCGCCAAGCCTGATCGCTGGTCGCCTGGACCGAAAACAGCGCCGCGCCGATCGTCGAGGGTAGGATGTGAGTCCTCATTGTCAGCCGAGTCACCACGCCGAACGTGCCGCCACCGCCGCCGCGAAGCGCGAAGAACAGGTCGGGATCCCGATGGGCATTGGCGATCCGGACCCGTCCGTCGGCGGTCACCACTTCCGCCTCGATCAGGCTGGCGGCGCCGGTGCCGAACTGCTTCGACAGGCTGCCAAACCCGCCGCCTTGGGTGAACCCGGCGACCCCGACGGTCAGGCAGCCGCCGCCCTGGACGTAGCGCCCGGCCTTGGCGGCGACCGCGTCATAGACCCGGCCCCAGATTGCGCCGGCGCCGATCGACACTGCCCCTTGCGGCGCCGTTCCCGCCGGCGCACCCGCCGCGACGAACGAGTCGTGCAGCTCGACCTTGTCCATCCGGCGAGTCCAGACGAGCAACGAATCGGCGGCGTTGCTATTGCCGAAATAGCTGTGGCCGCCGCCCTTCACGACTAGCCGCAGGCCGTGCTTGCGGGCTACGTCGACGGCCGCGGCGATGTCGGCGGCGCTTTCCGCGGCGACCGCCATCAGGCTCGGCTGCGAGGTCCAGGCGTCGGTCCAGCCCAGGGTCTGGGTCAGGGCCGGCTCGTCACCGAGATAATAAGGATTCTTGAGGGCCGCGAAGAGGGCGTCGGCGCCGACTCCGCCGGACTTCGCGGCGGCGACCAGCGGCGACTGGATCGGGATCAGCCTGGAGCCGATCCGGCCGCGGAGCTCGTCCCACAGGGCGGACAGCGACGGGGCGGCAAAAACCGGCCGCGGCAGCGCCGCCGCGCCGGCGGTGCCCAAAAGCCCGGCGACAAAAGTCCTGCGTCGCATGCGATTCCCCCTTTGGCGGCCAGCTATACGGCCGCTGCGCCGGCGAGCAATCTGGCGTTCAGATTCGCTGAATAGTTTGTCGGCTCTCGTTCATCAGATGTTGGAGGACGTTTGATGCGAAAACTCTCGAAGCTCGCAATTTCAGGTATCGCCGCCGTGACCATCGGCGGCGCAGCGGCCGCCGCGAATCCGGACAAGCATGTCATGGACGTGCCGCTGCCCGACGGCTCGACCGCCCATATCGAATATTATGGCGATGTTGCTCCCAAAGTGACCGTCGATCCGCCTGCGTTCGGGCGATTCCCTCGGCTTGGACTGCCGGGCGCCTTCCCCGACCTCATGAACATCGACCGGATGTTCGAGCAGATGGAACGCCGGCACGGCGAGATGCTTCGCCGGATGCAGCGCCTGCCGCGCAACCGCATCGGCCGCGGCCCGACCGCAAACGTCGCGGCTTATGGCGATATGCCGGCGGGGACGAGCAGCATCAGCGTGGTTTCGACGACCAATGCGGGCGGGACCTGTACGCGGACGACCGAAGTCACGTCGCAAGGTGCGGGCAAGGCGCCGAAGGTGGTAACGAAGGTCTCTGGGAATTGCTCGGAAGCCCAATCGACACCGACCCAACCGACCGGAGCGATCAACCACACCTAGCGCTTGGCGATGACGCTGTCCTCGACCCAGTCGGCGTAGCGGCGGAGCAGCTTCTCGATCGGCCAGACGGCGATGCACGGCACGGCATAGCTGTGCAGCACCGCAATCCGCTCGACCAGCTCGTCGGCCTGCCAGCTGTGGGTCTTGAGGATCGCCGGCACCTCTTCCACGGTCTCGATCGCGCCTTCCCAGCGATAGATCGACCGGCAGGGGCCGAGGATGTTGATGCAGGCAGCGAGCCGTTCCTCGACGACCGTGCGGCCGATGCGTTCCGCCTCCTCCGCGTTGGCGAAGACGGCGTAGACCGAGACGATCGCCATTATTGCCTCCGCCCGACGATATGGGCGCCCCAAACGGTCGATGCGACGACCAGCGCTCCGACCGCCTGGTGAAGCGCCGCAAGCAGGATCGGAACGCCCTCTAGCACGGTGGCAATTCCGATCAGGATCTGCAGGCCGAACGCCGAGTGGATGGCGATCGACGCGAGGCGAACATCGCGGCGCACCAGCCGGGCGAGGACAACGAGCGAGGCGACGACCGCCCACGCCCACCAGCGGTGAATGAAGTGGATCAGGAACGGGTCGTTGGCGAACGCCCACAGGACGCCGCGCGACCAGTCGACGCCGCTCGGAAAGAAGCGGCCGTCCATCAGCGGCCATGTGTTCGACACCTGCCCGGCGTTGAGGCCCGCGACCCAGGCGCCGTACAGCACCTGGATGAAAAGCGTGACGAACACGAGAGCCGAGAGGCGCGTGAGCCGGGCAGGGCGGTCCTCGCCGGTGGCGGCGAGCCGGCGCAGGTCGAGCGCTACCCAGATCAGCGCGCCCATGATGATCAGCGCGGCGAGCAGGTGCGCCGACAGCCGCAAATGGCTGACGTCGGTGCGCTCCGACAGGCCCGACATCACCATGTACCAGCCGAGCGCGCCCTGAAGCCCGCCGAGCACCAGCAGTCCGACAAGCTTCCAGCCGTAGCCGCGCGGGATTTCCCTGCGCACGGCGAACCAAAGCAGCGGCAGAGCGAAAACAACGCCGATCAGCCGGCCGAGCAGCCGGTGGATGAATTCCCACCAATAGATGCTCTGGAACTGCTGGAGCGTCATTCCGGCGGGGCCGTTGATCTGCCGATATTCGGGGGTCTGCTTGTAGAGGTCGAATGCGCGGGCCCAGTCGTCGTGGGTGAGCGGTGGGACGGCGCCGCTGATCGGCGCCCATTCGGTGATTGACAGCCCGCTCTCGGTCAGCCGAGTGATGCCGCCGACGACGACTATCGCGAAAACGAGTCCGGCGACGAGGAACAGAAGGTTTGCAATCGCCAGCGGCTTCGTCGGCCGGGCGGCGGCTCTTTCGCTGGAAGCGGCTGCGTCCATGGCGCGCGCCTATGCCCGCCACGTGGCGGAGGCGGCAAGTGGCGTTTTGGCTTTAATGTGATGTTGTAACCTGACCGAGGCGGGTCTATATGGCGGGCTCCATGGTGGCACTGCTCGCAAAACCTGGACGGCTCGACCGTTTCGCGATGGCGCTATCGGGCCTGTGCCT
>CBIHLI010000136.1:0-4550 GCA_966210575.1 uncultured Sphingomonas sp. | reverse complement strand
TTCTCGACCCCGCTGGCGACCAGGCCGGCGCTGTTCGCCAGCGCCAGGCCGGCGACCGCCACGACCATCATCGCGAAGGTCATGATCGCCATCACCGCGACGGTCGGCGCGTGCAGCTTCTCGATCGGAACCAGCCGTGCCTGTGCCCGCGACCAGATCATTGCCGCGACTCCTGCCGCGGGCCGCGCGGCGGGTTTTTCAGCGAGCCGGTCGGATCGACCAGCGCGCCACGGTCGAGCCGCATCAGCTCGGCGCCGGGATTGGCGGCAATCAGACCGAGGTCGTGGGTGGCAACGACGACGGTCGTCCCGAACTCGTTCATCGCGCTGAACAGATGCAGAAGCCGCTTGGCCATCTCGGCATCGACATTTCCGGTCGGCTCGTCGGCGACCAGCAGGTCGGGCTGGGTGATCACCGCCCGAGCGATCGCGACCCGCTGCTGCTCGCCGCCCGACAGGGTCGGCGGGCGGGCGCCGGCGCGGTCGCCGAGCCCGACCCAGTCGAGCATCTCGCGAACCGCCGATTCAATCTCCGCTTCGTCGCGCCCGGCGATCCGCAACGGCAAGGCGACATTGTCGTAAGCGGAGAGATGGCGGATCAGCCGGAAATCCTGGAACACCACACCGATTCGCCGACGGAAGGCGGGAAGAGTGTCGCGGAAAACCTCGCTCAAGTCGTCGCCGAACAGGCGGATGCGCCCGCGCGTCGGCCGCTGCGCCAGGTAAAGCAGCTTGAGCAGCGAGGTCTTGCCGGCCCCCGACGCGCCGGTGAGGAAATAGAAGCCGCCTTCACTCAAGCTGAAGTCGAGGTCGCGCAGCACCTCCGCCCCGGTGCCGTAGCGCAGGCCGACGCTTTCGAATTGGACAAATGCCGCCAGACTAGCCCTCCCACGTCCTCTGGGCTTGTCGCATGGGGGCGCCGCCTTGCCAACGGCCCAGCATTCCTGTTTACCGATAGTGCTCTAGCAGGAGACGCGCGGCACATGATCCTGACCTGCCCGTCGTGCGGGACTCAATATGCAGTGAAGGACGGCGCCATTCCCGAAGGCGGGCGCAAGGTTCGTTGCGCCGCTTGCGGGCACAGCTGGCACCAGGATCCGGACGCCGCGCCCGTCGAGGCCGCAGCCGCGCCGCTGGAACCGCCGCCACCAGCCGAACCGAATGAGGTTGAAGAGCCCGGAACGGCCGAGGTCGAGGCTACCGAATATGGCGCCGGGCCGGTCGAGCCACCGCAGGCTTATGAGGAAATCGAGCCAATTGCGCCTGGCGCGCCCCTGGTCGAGCCGCCGGCCGCGGTCCCGGTGCCGCCGCCCGACGACGCTTTCAACCAACAGCGCGAGCCTCCGGAAGATCAGTGGGACCTGACCAAGGAGCTTCCCGACGCCGAGGAAATCGAGGCGCTGCGCACCGAAACCGGTGCCGACCGCAAACGCAACTGGTTTATGGCGATCCTGATCGCGATGGTGCTGGTGGTGGCGGTCGCGCTGGCTTTCTGGTTCCTGGCTCCGGATTCGTTGCGGCAGCAGGTCGGGCTGGCGGGGTCGGCACCGAGCCCACTGCAGATCGCGCCGGGGACTACCGAGCGGCAACCGCTGGCCAGCGGCAATGAGCTGGTCGTCGTCAGCGGGCGGGTGATCAACCCGAGCGCGATTCAGCAGACGGTGCCGCCGATCGAAGCGCAGCTGCGCGACAAGGCCGGTCGGCTGCTCTACGCATGGACGATCGCGCCGCCGGCGCGGAGCCTTCCGCCGGGAGGCAGCGCGTCGTTCAACAGCGCGGAAATGAACGTTCCGTCGAGCGGCGACGAATCGACCATCACCCTGACGCTAAAGGGCTGACTTCCTAGGGAAATTCCACGAGCGTGGCTGGCGTTTGACTGCCGTCGCGTTCGCGGATGAGCCGATCGTAGGAATGCACCCCAGGCTCTTCGCTGCCGCCCCGGGCGAAGCGCACATGGGCTCCGTGGACAATTCGAACCGTCGCCGTCGCCTGCCGCTCGAGTACGGGCGAGGGCCGATGGGCCGGCGACTGCGCCATCGCGCTTGCAGCAAGGGCTGTGAGCAACAACATTCCGCCGTGTAACGCGCCGGGCAGCCAATGGTAAACGCCGCATTAAGCACTGTCCCGTTACGGGATCGCGAGGCTCGGCATTGCGCCTGCGGAATCGCTTTGATAGAGGCGCGGGCCTTGCCAGGAGCGGCGGCAGCCAAGCCGTCCATTCTCATGCACGTGCGGTCGTGGCGGAACTGGTAGACGCGCAGCGTTGAGGTCGCTGTGGCCGAAAGGCCGTGGAAGTTCGAGTCTTCTCGACCGCACCAGCATGTGATCGAAGCGAGTCCCTGGACTGGCGGATCGCATGCTCTACCCTCCTTGCTGCGACTGCGTCGCACCAGCGATAGAGCACCGAAAGTCGTCTCAGACGACTATTGCGTGGAGGCGATTCGCGGCGGCGGCTGGAGATGGATCGAGCCGAGACGGACCACTGCCTGGCGGTCGGTAACGGTCGCCCTGACGTTCAAATCCGGCGCCACTTGCGCGGCTTCGGCCGAGGCTTTGGCGATCCGCACGCTGTAGCTGCCGTAGGGCGCGCGTTCGAACAGGAAGTAGCCGTCGAAGTCGGTGCGCGCCGTCGCGACGACAACTCCGCTGGAGTCGACCAGCTCGAGATCCAGCCCTTCGAAGCCGAGCCCGCCACTCTTGACGATGGCCCCTTCGACGTCGCCGGCGCCAACCAGCCCGATTTCGACCTCTGCCGGGACGCCCGGGCGGGGAACGACGACCTGGATCGCCTTGCGCGGCGCAAGCATCGGATCGGACAGGCTGGTCTGGTCGATGCCGACGGTGATCGGCGTGTAGGTCGCGAGCCCGGCGACGAAGACCGAGCCTTTGCTGTCGGTCGGCTGCCGCGCGACCGTCTGGCCGGCAGTGACCAGCGCACCTTTCTCGAACGGCTCGCCGGGATCGGCGACGCCGTTGTCGTTGAGATCGCGATACACCTTGGCGCGAACCGAGCCGGCGGCAGCAATACGCTCGCGCGACAGGCTGAGCCCGCGGCTGGGATCGAGCGAGAAGTTGAGGTTGAGGCCGACCGCCACCGAACCGTCGCTTGCGGCTTCGCCGGTCACCGCCAGCGCCATCCCGCTGAAACGGTGAATATGGCTAATTCGCGCCCGTGCCCGGTTCTCCGGCCCGTCATAGGCGATCGCACCCTCCCAGTCCGCGGTATCGGACGCGGACCAGTAGGCGCTGAGCTCGGCCGATCGGAACCGGCTTTGCGGGTTGACCTCGAAGCTGGTGGAGCCGCGCAACCGGACCGGCCCCACACGGCCGGTGCCGATCAGGTCGGCGATGATGTCAGGCGGCGGTTCCGGGCCCTTGGCGAGGAATTGCCGGGTGTATTTGACATTGGCGGCGAGATTGAAGCGATCGAAAGTCGTCGACAGCCGCGCCGCGGCCTCCAGCTGACCGCTTCCGTCCGGGCGATCGCTGTAGCGCACGTCGGCGTGGGCGGGGATGATCGTCCGGCCGAGGCGAATCGGCGCATCGAGGGCGACCCGGACATCACGCTCGCTCGCCACCCGGCCGCCGCGAAGGTGGAAATCCCTTGCCGTCACCGCCTCGGCGCTGACGTTGACCGAGCCGAACTTCGCCAGCAACTGGGCGCGCGCGGCGAGCCCGCCACTGCTCTCCCTGGCGACTCCGACCTCGACCAGCGCCGGTCCGATCGAGCGCCGGATCGAGCCTTCGACGAAGGTCACCCGCTCGTCCTCGATCAGCATCGTCCGCGCCAGCACTCCGACCGACGTGCGCTCGTCGATGCCGTGCTCGATCGATGCCGCCGCCTGCACCTTGGGCTCGGTTGGGCTGACGTCTTCGTCGCGGAACGCGAAAAGGTCGCGGCCCGGCTGGTTGACGCCAGCCCAATACCAGGTCTTGCCGGGCGGGACGTTGTCCTGGCCGACGTTGATCAGCTCGTCGCGGGTCCGGACCTGTCCCTGCGGGCCGTAGAGGATAATGGTGATCTGGTTCTCGCCGTAGAGCAGCTGGACGTCGTCGAAGACGTAGCGCTGCCGCTCGTCAGAGCGGGCGAAAGCCAGCAACTGGCCGTTGCGATACAGTTCCGCGTCCCACCCGGACGGCAATTCGCCTTCGAAGCGGGTGCGGTCGAAGCTGGTCGGGTTGACCAGCGGCCGGTTGGTGACGACGGCGCCGCGGCCGCTGCGGTTGCTTCCGCTAAGCCGAGTGCTGAGCCCGGCGACGTCACCGAAGCCGAAATGGGTCGCCTGCAAGGGGCCGAGCAACTGCCCGTCGGGATCGGACCGATAAGCGCGCAGTCGGACCGAAGCCGGCATGCCCTTTTCGTCGGTCGCGACCTGGGCGTCGTACGACATATGGGCTATCTCGCCAGCGGCATAGACGGAACTGCGGCGGTCGACCTTCATGCCGCTGTCGGCGCGATAGGTCATCCCGGCGCTGACCACGAAGTCGAGCGCCGGTGCCCGCCACATCCGGTAAGGAAGGCGGACCTGCGGCAGCTTCGACAGGTCGAAC
>CBIHLI010000135.1:0-4551 GCA_966210575.1 uncultured Sphingomonas sp. | reverse complement strand
CAGAAATGCTATTCGTGCCATTCGTTAGGCGGGGACCAGAAGCTCGAAGGCCCGCCGCTGGGCGGGATCGTCGGCCGCCGCGTCGCCTCGCAGGCGGGCTTCGCTTACTCGCCGGCGCTCAAGCGGTTTGCGGTGCGCCAGCCGGCCTGGACGCCGCAGCTGCTCGATCGCTTCATCGCCGATCCGGAAGGCCTGGTCCCGGGCACCTCGATGTCATTCACCGGCATTCGCGACGCCGAGGAGCGGGCCGCATTGATCAACTACCTTCGCCGGGTCCAGGAAGCCCGTCCATAGCGCCGCCGGGAACCTTTTCATCGCACTCCACTCCAATCGGGTGAGAGCGGCCGGGGAGATCGGCCACTCGCAACTCGAGGAGGACTGGATGGCGTACGAATTCACTGCATCGATTGCCGCAATCGCCCTCGCCGCGGCCGGGGCGCCGGCGATTGCGGCGGAAGGACCGAACGACGCGCAAATCGCGCATATCGCTTACACTGCCGGCAACCTCGACGTCGTCACCGCCAGGCAGGCGCTGGCCAAGTCGAGCAACGCGGCGGTGCGCGAATTCGCCAGCGAGATGGTCCGCGACCACGAAGCGGTCAACGCCAAGGCGCTCGAGCTGGTCAAGGCGCTCAAGGTCACGCCCGAGGAAAACGCGACCAGCCAGGCGTTGAGCAAGGCCGCCGAAGAAACCCATAAGAAGCTCGCCAGCCTCGACGGCGCGGCGTTCGACCGGGCCTATGTCGACAATGAGGTCGCGTTCCACAAGACGGTGAACGGGGCCCTCCAATCGACTTTGATCCCGTCGGCCAAGAACGAGCAGCTGAAGGCGCTGCTCGAGACCGGGCTAACGTTGTTCCGCGAGCACCAGACACACGCCGAGCATTTGGCCGCGGAACTGAAATAAGGATGCGGCGGCTTTGCCCCCTCTTGGCCGCCGCAGCGTGGGCCCTGCTGTCGCTTCCCGCCGCGGCAGCAGCGGTTCCACGAACCTACACCGTTGTCGTCGACAAGATGAAGTTCGGACCCTTGCCGCAGCAACTGCACCGGGGCGACGTAATTGTGTGGGACAATCGCGACCTGTTCCGCCACAGCGCCACCGCGAAAGGCAGGTTCGACGTCGACCTTCCCGCCGGGAAGAAGGTGAAGATGCGGGTGACGGCCGCGGGCGCATTCCCGTTCGTGTGCAAATATCATCCCGGCATGAAGGCCGTGCTAAGGGTAACGAAATGACCGCCCGTCCGCAGATCGATTATTCGACGCTCGACGACCTGTCGCTCGCTCGGCTTTGCGGAAAGCACGATCGGCAGGCGCAGCGCCACTTGATCACCGCCAACAACCAGCGCCTGTTCCGAACCGCCTGGAGCATCCTCAGGGACCGCAGCGAGGCCGAGGAAGCGGTTCAGTCGGGCTATCTCAACGCCTTCGCCTCGATCGACAGGTTCGAAGGCCGCTCGTCGCTCAGCACTTGGCTCACCCGGATCGTCGTCAACGAAGCGCTGGCGCGAATGCGGGTCCGGCGCCGGCGCCGCGCGCAGTTTGAAAGCGAGGGCGTGGCCATGCTCGATTCCTACCGCGAGCGGCTCGCCCAAGCGTCGGCGGCACCGGCACCGGACGCGACCGTCGCCCGTGAGCAGCTGCGGTTGCTAATCGAACGCGCGGTCGCGGACTTGCCGGCCGGCTTTCGATCGGTGTTCGTGCTTCGCGAGATCGAAGGGCTCAGCGTCGACGAGACCGCCGCGGCGCTCGAGATTCCGGCAGCGACGGTGAAGACGCGCCTGCATCGCGCTAGGCTCAGGCTTCAGCAGGCGCTGGCGCCCGAAGTGAAGAGCGCCTTGTCGGGAAGCTTCCCGTTCGCCGGAAACGACTGCGCGGCGCTGACCGAGCGGGTGCTCGCGCTTCTGGATTAACCGGCCCAAGCAGAAAGCACTTTCCTACAGCGAACCGATATGGTTCAACGCAGCCCGACTCGGCGAACCGGGAGGGCTGATTATGGACATCGACGAGCTAATTGACGCGCTGATCGAACGCGAGGGTGACTATGTGAACCATCCGAGCGATCGCGGCGGTCCAACCAAGTACGGGATCACGGAGGCGGTCGCTCGGGCGCACGGTTTTTCGGGAGCGATGCGCGGCCTGCCGCGCGAGGAGGCCGCGGCAATTTACAAGCGGCTCTACTGGCTGCGGCCGCGCTTCGACCAGGTCGCCAGGCGCTCGGCCAAGATCGCCGGCGAGCTGTTCGACACCGGTGTCAACATGGGGCCGGCGGTCGCCGCCACTTTCCTCCAGCGGGCGCTGTCGGCGCTCAACCGCAACCGTGCCGACTATCCGGACCTGGTTCCCGACGGCCGCATCGGACCGTCGACGCTCGCCGCGCTCGACACCTTCCTCGAGCTGCGCGGCCGGGTCAGCGGCGAGGCGGTGCTGCTGCGCGCGCTCGATGCGCTTCAGGGCGAGCGTTACCTGCGCCTCGCCGAGCGCCGCCCTGCCAACGAAGCCTTCCTCTACGGCTGGCTCGCCAACCGTGTCGGCTAAAGTCACGGCAATGGTCGCTCATCGCGTGACTTTAGGGAACTTAAGGGTGGAGGCTGATCGATGAGCCCGCTTCCGAACCCGCAGACCTTTGCCGAAGGCCAGCGGCTGATTTACGGCTGGCTGGCCGCCGCTGCCGGCATGTTTTGCGGCGCGATGGCCGTAGCGATGATCGCGCTGCTGATGTGGGGCGGCTGGAGCCGGGCCGAAGAGCATACGATCGTCGTCATCTTCGGCGGCGCTCTCGGCGGCTTCATCGCCGCGATGAGCGCGGTGATCATCGGCCTTCTGGTCGGCGGGCCGGTCGGCCGATTCAAGGGCAGCGCCGGCCGCGAAGGAGTCAGCCTTGAGGCGGAGGGCGACGGGCAATGATTGGCCTGCCGAACGCCGCTTCGCTCAGGCTCGTCGCCGCCATCGCCTGCGCTTTGCTGCTGGCGTTGCTGATCCACGACCGCAATCGCTGGAAGTCGAAGACCGAGCATGTTTCCGAGCTCCTGTCGGCCGAGCGGGCAAGTCACGCCGCAACCGTCGCCAATTACCGCGCCGCCGCCGAGCGCGCACGCCAGGCCGATGCCGCCAACGCCGCCCGGGTGAAAAGCGAGCAGGCCGCGATCAACGAAAGGACAGCCGATGATTTTGAGAGCCGCATTGCCGCTGCTCGCGCTGCTGCCGGCCGCCTGCGCCGGGTCTCCGGAACCCAGACCGATCCCCGCCGTGGCGGAGCAACGCCAGTGTCCGGCCTATCCGCTGCCGCCGGAGACTTTGCTCAAAGCGCCGGTAAAGACCGACTTCCTGACGACGACGCGCTGATCGCCACCGAGCAGGCGATCCAGCTCGACGAGCTGATCCAGTGGGTGCGCGCGCAAGCGAGGGTTGAAGCGAACCGCGACTGATCGGCGCTTGAAAGTGCCGGCTGCGCAACGCACACCGCTGGCATGGTAAAGCAATATCTGGTCGCCGTTCTGGTCTTCTCGCTGACACTCGGAGCCAGCGCGAGCGCGCAGCCGGCGGCCGCCGCCGCGGAGCCGGTCGATGCCGCGAAGATCATAGCTGCTGCCGATCGCCAGCTGACCGATGCCGTGAAACGTGGGTTTGGCGGGGCGGTGATCATCCAGCAGGGCGACGAAGTGTTGCTGCAGAAAGGCTATGGCTTCGCCGACCGCGGGCGGAAAGTGCCGTTCACGCCCGATACGATCGCCCAGATCGGCTCGATCACCAAAAGCCAGACGGCGGCGGCGGTCGCCACCTTGATCGCCGAAGGAAAAGTCTCGCTGGACGCGCCAGTGTCGCAATACGTTCCGGAGGCGACCGAGCCAGGCCGATCGCGGACGATTGCCCAGCTGCTGAGCCACCGCTCCGGCCTGCTCGACAGCTGCACCGATGATTTCACCCAGCAATCCGAGAGGATGCTGGTTGGCGACTGCCTCGCCCGGCCGCTCGCCCATCCGGTCGGTGAGGACCATTATTCGAACATGGGCTATTCGGCGCTGGCGCTGATCGTCCAGCGGGTCACCGGGCAGAGCTGGGAAGAGGCGGTGCGGGCGCGCGTCTGGCAGCCGCTCGGCATGGACCATATCGGCTTTCGCTTCGACGGCCAGGAAGACGATTTGTTCGCTCGCGGCTATCAGAAGGGTCGGGAAGAGCCCGTTATTTCGCGCTCCATTGCGGCGCTGAACGGCAACGACTGGGCGCTTCGAGGGAACGGCGGGCTGCAGGCCTCATCGCGCACGATGATCCGATTCCTCAACGGCCTCCTTGACGCGGATGGCAGCTTTCCCACAGCGGCACGACAGCTGGTCCTCAAGCCAGTGCCCGGACAGGTCGGAGACACCCAGAACGGCTTTGGCCAGGCGTTCCGTTACGAGCCGGACGGAACCCTCATCCGCATGGGCCACGCCGGTTCGGACGGGACATTTTTCTCCTACCTTGGCTGGGTCGCAGGCAATGATGTGCGGATCTACCTTGTCGGCAACAATGGTGACGACGAAGTCCGGCCGCTGGTGCAAATGGTGCTCAAGG
>CBIHLI010000134.1:0-4649 GCA_966210575.1 uncultured Sphingomonas sp. | reverse complement strand
CCAGATAACCGCTTTCTCCAATCCGACCGTCAAGCGGCTGCGATCGCTGCGCGACAAGAAGGCGCGGCGTACCGAAGGCCTGTTCCTCGCCGAGGGCCTGAGGATCATCGCCGAGGCGCGCGACAGCGGCCGGTTGCCCGAGATCAGCGCCTTTTCCGCCGAGGGTGCCAAGCACCCGCTCGCCGCCGAGATCATCGCCGCGACCGAAGCCGCCGGCGGCGAGGCGATCGAGACCACCGCCGACATCCTTTCGAAGATGAGCGGCAAGAACAATCCGCAGATGCTGCTCGGCGCCTACCGCCAGCCGGACGCCTCGCTGGACCGAATCGAGCGCAACGCTTCGCCTTTGTGGATTTGCGCCCAGGCCCTGCGCGACCCGGGCAACATCGGCACCATCCTTCGCACCGGCGACGCGGTCGGGGCCGGCGGGCTGATCCTGATCGACGATTGCGCCGACCCCTTTTCGGTCGAGGCGGTACGGGCGTCGATGGGCGCGGTGTTCACGCAGCAAATTGCGACCGCGCGCTGGGACGTTTTCATCGCCTGGCTCCGCTCCGGACCGGGACAGCTGGCCGGGACCAGCCTGAAGACCGAGCAGGACTATCTGGAGGCCGAATACAAGCAGCCCTGTTTCCTGCTGATCGGCAATGAGCAGCAGGGGCTACCGGCCTCCTACGAAGCCGAATGCGACCTGCTGGTGAAGATCGCGATGGCGGGTCGCGCCGACAGCCTCAATGCCGCCATCGCCGCGGCGGTGATGGCCTTCGCGGTCAAGGCCAGCTGGCGCTGATTGGAACCGCTCCGCCCGAGCCGCTTTGTCTGCAAGTGCTGAAGCGTCTGAGCCTCGTGATTGCGCCCGTGCTGCTCGCCGGCTGCCTGCCGCACCCGCCGCCGCCGCCGGCGCCCTATCACGCGGTCGGCGCCAACGGCGCCTGGCACCTGGTGATCGACGACCAGCACGTCACCTTCCTTCCGGCGGGCGGGCAGCCGATCCGCCAGCCGAAGCCGGCGGTGATCGTCGGCATTGCCGGCGAAATCTACCAGACGCCGCGGATCAACGTGAACATCGTCCACGCCCAGTGCGCGCTCGGCCACACAGGAACTTACCCGGACCGGGTCCAAGTCTCGGTCGACGGCAGGCCGCACGAGGGCTGCGGCGGACTATAGGAGAAGGCCGATGCCGAAACTGTTCGCGGCGCTCTTGCTTGTGCTGTCGGTTGCCTGCGCGGCGCCGCCGCCACCCCCGGTCGCCGACCTTGCCGGGACGGATTGGCGGGTGATTTCGGTCAATGGCCGCCAGACGCCGTCCGCCGAATATTCGATGCGCTTCGGTGCTGACGGCGCCTTCGGCGCGAAATTCGGCTGCAACACGATGGGCGGCAATTATCGGCTGGTCGGCGCTACGCTGATCGTCAGCAACCTCACGCAGACGCTGATGGGCTGTCCGGAGCCGGCCGCGACCTTCGAGAGTCAGGGCTCGGCGATCCTGTCGCAGCCGATGCAGGTGAGCTTCACCAGCAACGAGCGGATGACCTTGAGCAACCCCGCCGGAACGATCGCGCTCGATCCGATGCGGTAACTACTCCGCCGCGAGCTGCGGCGGTTCTTCGGACTTGCCCGCGATCTTCGTCAGCGGCCGCGGGCTGGCCTCGACCATCGGCGGCGAATCGAGGTCCTTGGCGCTGCCCGCGCCCAAGGTCTCGAACCGCCGTGCCTGGGTCAGCACCTGGCTCTCGAAGCTACCGACCATCTGATTGTAGGCCGTGTTGGCGGTCGACAGATTCTTGCCCATCCGAGTCATATGCTCGTTCATCGTCGCCAGCCGCGAGTGCAATTCCTTGCCGAGGTTGGCGATTTCCTGGGCAGCTTCGGCCAGCCGTTCCTGCCGCCAGATGCTGGCAACGGTCTTGGCGATTGCGACCAGGTTGGTTGGGGTCGCGAGCAGCACCTTGCGCTCGAACGCCCAGTCCCAAAGGCCATCGTCCCGCTCCAGCGCCGCCGTGAGGAAATGCTCGCCCGGAATGTACATGATCACATAGTCGGCGGAATCGTCGAACTGAGCCCAATAAGCCTTCGACCCCAATTGCTGCGCATGGTTGCGGATGGAGGCGACATGCGCCCGGAAACAGGCGTCGCGCTTGTCGTCGTCGACCTCGTCGCAGGCGTCGAGATAGCTGTTCAACGAGCATTTGGCGTCGATCACCAGCTTGCGCCCACCGGGCAGCCGGACGATCACGTCGGGGCGAAGCTTGCCGTCCTCACCGTCGACCGACACCTCGGTGAGAAAATCGGCATAGGGGCTGAGGCCCGCCTGCTCGAGCACGTTCTTCAAGCTCTGCTCGCCCCAGCGGCCCCGCGCCTTGGGTGAAGCCCTCAGCGCGTTGACCAGGTTGCGGGTTTCGTCGCGGACTTGCCCCTGCCCCGTGCGGACCAACTCGACGGCTTCGCGAAGCCCGGCATATTGGTCGACGCGCTCCTTCTCGACGCGCTGCAGCCCCTCTTCGTAGCGCTTCAAGGTGGCTTCGACCGGCTGCAACAGCGCCTTCAGATTCGTCTGGCTTTGCTCGTCCGCCTTGGAAAAGCGCTCGCCGGCTTTCTCCAGAAAATCTTTGTGCGCTTTCTCCAGCAGCTGGTCGCCGATCGCCCGAAACTGGGCGACGAGGGCGTCCTTGGATTCGGTGAGGTCCTTCATCCGCTGCTCGAAATTGCGAGCGTCGGCCTGCAGCGCGGCAAGCTCGCGGGAGGCGGTGTCACTATTGGCTCGCGCCTCATCCCGCTCGCTGACGACGCCGTCGAGCTGGAGCCGGAGCGTTTCCACGGTTTGCTTGGCGGCGGCAGCCTCGCGGCTCGCGTAGAGCCAGGCGATCACCGCCCCGAGCGCCATTCCGGCAACTCCAGCAGCGACAAACATGGCGGCGTCCATAGTCATTCCCCCGGCGGAACAGAATGGGAACCCTACGCTCCGCGATGATGGTGCTCAAGTGGGAACCTTGCCCTATGGAGCGCCGTTCGCTGCCAGACAGGAGTCCCGCATGTCCATCCGCAAGATGATCGCCCTTCACCCTGACGTTCAGGGTCACGTCAACCAGCCCCTCGCCGATGCCGCCCATCATCTGATGTACTGCGCGCGGATGTGCGTCAGCTGCGCCGACGCCTGCGTCGCGGAAAAGCAGGACATGACCCAGTGCATCCGCGTCTGTCTCGACTGCGCCGACGTCTGCGAGGCGACCGGCAAGCTCGCCGTCCGCCGCGCCGGATCGAACGAAGCGGTGCTCAAGGAGATACTCGAGGTCTGCGCCCGGGTCTGCGAATCCTGCGCGGTCGAGTGCGAGAAGCACGACCACGAGCATTGCAGATTGTGCGCGCAGATGTGCCGCGAGTGCGCCGACGACTGCCAGAAGGCCGCGGCCTCCATCACTCCGGCGGACTGACGGTGCGCATCGGTGTCCTCATCGCGGCGACAATCGCTCTGGCCGCGTGCGACAACGCCCCGGCCGGCCGCGCGCCCGACACGCCGATCATCAACGACACGATCGCCGCCAATACCCCGCTACCACCCGAGCGGGCCGGCGACCTTCCCGAGCCGAGCGAGGGCCTCCGCTTCGTCGGGCGATGGGCCGCGGACGAACGATCCTGCACGTCCGCCGCCTGGGTCTTCACGCAAACCACGCTTCGGACGCCCGCCGGGTCGGTCTGCAGTTTCGACCAGGTGAACCCGGTCCCGGGCGGCTATGACATCCAGGCGACCTGCACGGCGGAAGCTCCGCCAGCGTCGGACACGCTCAAGATCCGCTTCGCCGAATCGGCCAAGGCGATGCTGTTCGAATCGGAGACGATCGCCGACGCCGGCCTGGTCTTCTGCGGCCGCGAGGCCTGAACGCGGCTCAGGCCGCGCGCTGTTCCAGCTCTTTGCGCTGCTTGGCGAGCTTCTTGAGGATGATCTCGCGCTTGAGGCGCGACAGATGGTCGATAAAGAGAACGCCTTCGAGGTGGTCCATCTCGTGCTGCAGGCAGGTCGCCAGAAGCCCGGTGATGACCTCGTCGTGCGGCTTGCCGTTCTCGTCCAGCCATCGGGCGCGGATTCGGTCGGGCCGGTCGACGTCGGCGAACTGGTCCGGGACCGACAGGCAGCCTTCGGTGTAGGGCACTTCCTCGTCGCTATGCTCGACGATTTCGGGATTGATGAACACCCGCGGCTCCCGCACCGGCTCGCCGCCTTCCTCGACCGGCTCCTGCAGGTCGATCACCAGCAATCGCTTGGGCACGCCGACCTGGATCGCGGCGAGGCCGATTCCCGGCGCGGCGTACATCGTCTCGAACATGTCGGCGATCAGCGCGCGAACCTCGTCATCGACCGTCTCGACGGGCGTCGACTTCTGCCGGAGCAACGGGTCCGGAACCTCTAGAATGCGGCGGATGGCCATGGGGTAGATTTAGGCTGTGAGAGCGGCCGCTTCAAGCGACCGGGCGACGCGCCCGCAGCGCTTGGGCGAGCGTCCCCTCGTCGAGATAATCGAGCTCGCCGCCGACCGGGAGGCCGTGCGCCAGCTGGGTGAGCCGCACCGGGAATCCTTCAAGACGCTCGGCGAGATAATGGGCGGTGGTCTGGCCCTCGAGCGTGGCGTTCATCGCCAGCACCACTTCGTCGA
>CBIHLI010000133.1:0-4655 GCA_966210575.1 uncultured Sphingomonas sp. | reverse complement strand
GGGCTTGGAGTCTAATTTCGCCAGATGCGCGAAATTTCACCCCTCTCCCCCGAACAGAGGCGCAGGCGGCTAGCCAGTGCCAGCGCGGCGTTCGGCCCCGCGATCGCGCAGCGGCTCAAGCCCCGCCATTATGCGTGGGAGGTCATCAAGCGCGTCGCCGTTGGCGTCTACAACGACGGCTTCATCCACGCGGGCAACCTCGCCTATTTGTCGATCCTTGCGCTGTTCCCCTTTTTCATACTCGCCGCGGCCATCGCGCACCTGCTCGGGCAGAGCCAGGACGCGCAGCTGACCGTCGCCAATATCCTCAGCCGGATGCCGCCCAACGTCGCCGAGACCCTGCGGGGACCGGTAGAGGAAGTGCTCAGCGCCCGGACCGGGCCGCTGCTGTGGCTCGGCGCGGTCGTCGGCCTGTGGACTGCGGGAAGTTTCGTCGAGACGGTCCGCGACATTCTGCGGCGCGCTTACGGCGTCAAATATTCGGCGCCGTTTTGGGAATATCGGCTCGGTTCGATCCTGCTGATCCTCGCCGCCGTCATGCTGATGATGATCGCCTTCGCCGCCAGCGTCGCGCTGAGCTCGATCCATGCCGCGCTGGTCGAATGGTTTCCGTTCGCCGAAGGAATCGGGACCACGCTCGGCCTCTATCGGCTGGTTCCGGCGGTGACCTTGTTCGGCACCTTCTACGCCTTGTTCTTCGCGCTGACTCCGCTGCGCTATCGCAAGCACGGTTGCCGCAAATGGCCGGGAGCCTTGTTCATCACCGTGTGGTGGATCGCCACCGTCGAGCTCCTTCCCAACGTCCTTGGGCTGCTCGGCGGCTACAGCCTGACTTACGGAAGCCTTGCCGGAGTGATGATCGCCTTGCTGTTCTTCTTCGTCGTCGGCCTCGGCGTGGTGATTGGCTCTGAGCTTAACGCGGCGCTGGCGGAGTATGAGCCGACGGCGCTAAAAGGCGAGGTTTACACCGGGCCGTTCAAGGACGTGCTCGAAGTCGAGGAACCGCAGCCCGGCGAGGATGTCGAGGCCGAGCTTGAAGGGGAAAAGCTTTGAGCGGATTGATGCAGGGCAAACGCGGGCTGATCATGGGCCTTGCGAACGACCGCTCGATTGCCTGGGGGATCGCCAAGGCGCTCGCCGATGCCGGCGCCGAGCTCGCTTTTTCCTATCAGGGCGAGGCGCTCGAGAAGCGGGTCCGGCCGCTTGCCCAGCAGCTCGGATCCGACATGCTGCTCGATTGCGACGTCGGCAACATGGCGGCGCTCGACCAGACGTTTGCCGAGCTCGCCAAAAAGTGGAAGACGCTCGACTTCGTTGTCCACGCGATCGGCTTTTCCGACAAGAACGAGCTGCGCGGAAAGTTCGTCGACACCAGCCTCGACAACTTCCTGCTGACAATGAACATTTCGGTCTACAGCTTCATCGCCGTAACTCGGCGGGCGCGGGCGATGATGAACCCGGGCGGGTCGGTGCTGACTTTGACCTATTACGGAGCCGAGAAGGTCATACCGCATTATAATGTGATGGGCGTCGCCAAGGCAGGCCTCGAAGCCAGCGTCAAATATCTGGCGATGGACCTCGGCCCCGAGGGCATACGGGTGAACGGCATTTCCGCGGGGCCGATCAAGACCTTGGCGGCGAGTGGCATCGGCGACTTCCGCTACATCATGAAGTGGAACGAATATAATGCACCGTTGCGCCGCAACGTCACGATCGAGGACGTCGGCGGCGCCGCGCTCTATCTGCTGTCCAACCTCGCCAGCGGCGTGACCGGCGAGATCCACCACGTCGACGCCGGCTATAACGTCGTCGGGATGAAGGCCGAAGACGCGCCGGACATCAGCACCGTGTGAGCCGCCGATCGCTCGTCTGGCCGTCGAAGTGCTGGATTTTCTTAGTAAAAATCGGCGAACGCGATTATTGGCGCGGCCGTGGATAGAAGCCAAGAGCTACAGGAAGCAATAAGGGCGGAAGCCGGCCGTCTCGGCTTCGTCGCCTGCGGCTTTGCGCCCGCCGACGCCGCGCCCGGCGCGGGCTCCGATCTTCTGTGCTGGCTCGACGAGGGCCGCCACGGGTCGATGGAGTGGATGGAAACGCGTGCCCTACAGCGTGTCGCCCCGACCGCGCTATGGCCGGACGCGCGATCGGCGATCGCTCTGGGGATGAGCTACGCGCCCGAAACCGACCCGCTGGCGCTGGCCGGCGAAGGCTCGGTCGGGCGGATTTCAGCCTACGCGCAGGGCGGCGACTATCACAAGACGGTCAAGAAGGCGCTCAAGGCGTTGGCGCGCTGGCTGGTCGAGCGCGCCGGCGGTGAATTGAAGGTGTTCGTCGACACCGCGCCGGTGATGGAAAAGCCGCTGTCGGCCGCAGCTGGAATCGGCTGGCAGGGCAAGCACACCAACCTTGTCTCGCGCGAGCATGGCAGCTGGCTGTTCCTCGGCATCATCCTCACCAGCCTCGATCTGGCCCCGGATGAGCCGGCCAACGATACCTGCGGCAGCTGCACCCGGTGCCTCGATGCCTGCCCGACGAACGCATTTGACTCCGCCAGGCGGATCGATGCCCGCAAATGCATTTCGTACCTGACGATCGAGCATAAAGGACCGATCCCGAACCAATTCCGCCGCGCGATCGGCAACCGCATCTACGGCTGCGACGACTGCCTCGCGGTCTGCCCGTGGAACCGCTTCGCCCAGGCCGCATCCGCCAATCGCGCGTTTTTACCCCGCGACGAGCTGAAGGCTCCGAGACTGGCCGACCTGCTGGCCCTCGATGACGCAGCTTTCCGGCAGATGTTCGCCGGCTCCCCGATCAAGCGGATCGGCGTTGGCCGAATGATCCGCAACTGCCTGATCGCCGCCGGCAACAGCGGTGATCCCGGATTGATCAAGGCGGTGCGCCGCCACGTCTCCGATCCGGATCCGGTCATCGCCGAAGCCGCCCAATGGGCGCTGGGCGAGCTTCAGGGCGCTTCGAACGAGCGGATGCAGAACGTTTGATCGATCGCCCCCAGCGCCCGGGTCCGCGCATCGACGTGGGTGACCCGGTGCGGCGCCTGGCCGGTTGGGTACAGATAAGCGTCGAGAACGCACTGGCCGTTGCGGAACTGGAGCTTCAGGCTTTCGCCTTCGCGGATTTGCAGCGCGGGAGTCCCGAACCTTTGCACCAGCTCGGCCGCGGTCAGCCCGACGATCGCGCTGCGCAGCTGCGGGGCCTGCGCCGGCTGGACTGGTACCTGCGCCGGCTTCGGAGCGGTGGCGCAGGCGGCTAGCAGGAGCGATGTGGCAAGGACGGTAATGCGGCGCATGCCGATTGCATGGCCGGTGAGCCGCGCCCGCGCAAGTTGCTAGCCGGGCGGACGCCAGCTAGGCGGCGGAATGACCGAAAAACCTCTCGACGTGCTGGCGATCGGCAATGCCATTGTCGACGTCATCGCCGACGCCGATGATGCTTTCCTCGAGCGTCACGGAATGACCAAGGGCGCGATGCGGCTGATCGACGCCGCCGCGGCCAAAGCCCTCTATGACGACATGGGCCCGGGCCGCGAGCTGAGCGGTGGATCGGCGGCCAACACCGTCGCCGGGCTGGCCGCGCTGGGCTTGGCCACCGGTTTCATCGGCCAGCTTGGCGACGATGAGCTCGGTGAAATCTTTGCCCATGACATCCGCTCGCTGGGAGTCGCGTTCGACACGCCTCCGCGCGGCGATTGCGGGCCGACGGCGACGTGCCTGATTGTCGTCACGCCCGACGCGCAGCGAACCATGAGCACCTTCCTCGGTGCCGCCCAACAGCTCGACAGCGCGTCGGTGACCAGGGAGCGGGTCGCGGCATCGCGGATCGTCTATCTCGAAGGCTATTTGTGGGACCCTGAGGGTCCGCGCGCGGCGATGGAATCGGCGATAAAGATCGCCCGCGCCGCCGGCACGAAAGTCGCCTTCACTTTATCCGATGCGTTCGTCGTCGAGCGTCACCGATCCGATTTCCTGCGCCTGATCGACGAAGGCAAGATCGACATCCTGTTCGCCAACGAGGTCGAGATTCTGCATCTCGCGCAGGCAACCGACCTCGAAAGCGCAATCTCCGAATTCGCGCCAAAGCTGCCGACGCTGGTCGTCACCCGCAGCGAAAAGGGCGCGATTGCCTGTTCGGGAGGTGAGGGCGCCGAAGTGAACGCCGAGCCGATCGAGCGGCTGGTCGACACCACCGGCGCGGGCGACCTGTTTGCCGCCGGCTTTCTGGCCGGGCAGGCGCGTGGTCGTTCGCTCGAGGATTCGCTGCGCCTCGGCGCAATCTGCGCGGCCGAGGTCATCCAGCATTACGGCGCTCGACCGGAGCTCGATCTCGCGGCCCTGGCGGAACCGCTGCTCCAATAGGAAAGGCCCCGCCGTTTCCGGCGAGGCCCTTCCCGCTGTCAGCGATTAGTTTCCGCGCTCGGGCGCCGGCGGTGGCGGCGGCGGTGGCGGTGGCGGAGCCGGGCAGATATCGGTCGCCAGGATCACCGTCCCGTCCGGGCAGGTCTGCGTCGCCGGAGCCGGCGGCGGCGGCGGCGGAGGCGGCGCTACAACAGGCACCGGCGCCGGGCGCGGCGAGAAGTTGGCGCGGAATGTCACGCCGAAGGTCCGCGGCTCGCCGATGAACGCTCCGAACAATTG
>CBIHLI010000132.1:0-4684 GCA_966210575.1 uncultured Sphingomonas sp. | reverse complement strand
GAGCTGGGGCTGGGTGATCGTCGCCAACATCTTTCTAGGGGTCAGCCAGGGCCTGACCTGGTCGACCGCGGTGATCATGAAGATCGACCTCGCCGGGCCGAAGAGCCGCGGCACGGCGATGGGGTTGAACGAGTTTGCCGGCTATTTCGCGGTCGCGATCGCCGCCTGGGCCACCGGCTATCTCGCCGCCACCTACGGCCTCCGGCCCGAGCCTTTCTATCTCGGAGTCGCCTTCGTCGCCTGCGGGCTGCTGTTGTCGGCATTCGTCGTCCGCGAGACCCATGGCCACGCCCATCACGAGGGCACCCTTGCCGACGGCGGCGAAGCGCGGGTCCACGTCAGCCAGCGCGAAGTCTTCATTCGAACCACCTGGCGGGACCGCAACCTCTCGTCGGCGACCCAGGCGGGGCTGGTCAACAACCTCAACGACGGGCTCGCCTGGGGTCTGTTCCCCTTGATCTTCGCCGCCGCCGGAATGGGCCTCGCCACGATCGGCGTGCTGGCGGCGATCTATCCCGCCGTCTGGGGCGCGAGCCAGCTCATCACCGGCGCGCTGTCGGACAAGGTCGGCCGCAAATGGCTGATCGCCGCCGGCATGTGGGTCCAGGCGGTCGGCATCGCCGTCACCGCTTTTTCCTCGGCCTTCTTCGGCTTCGCGTCCGGCGCGGTGCTGCTCGGGATCGGAACGGCGATGGTCTATCCGACCCTGCTCGCGGCGATCGGCGACGTCGCCCACCCGTCGTGGCGCGGCTCGGCGATCGGCGTCTACCGGCTGTGGCGCGATTCCGGCTACGCGTTCGGGGCGGTCATCGCCGGCGTCGTCGCGGATACTTTCGGGCTCCAGTCCGCCGCCCTCGTCGTCGCCGCGCTGACGCTCGCTTCTGGCCTGATTGTCGCGGTCAGGATGTCGGAGACCCTGAAGCGCCACCAGTGAACCCTAATAGCCTCCAGCCGGTTTAACTCGAAAAGCAGAGAGGCCCTTCAAATGCCCGAATCCAATTGCCCGCTCCTCGAACGCATCGCCCGGGTCCTCGCCGCCGCCGAGCTCAGCAGCAACGCCGAGGGCGACGATCCGTCGGCCGGCCCGGAAGTCGACCGTGCCTGGCGCGACTATCTCGACCAGGCGCAGGCTGTGCTGCACACGATGCGCGAGCCCGACGAGGCGATGGCCGCGGTCGGCGACACCGCCATGTGGCGCAACATGGTCGAGGCCGCGATCGCCCAGCGGATGGATTAGCTCGGCAGTTCATGGCCCGGCACTCCCCGACCTGGACTCTCGTCATGTCCATTGCCGCTTCGTCGCTGTCGTTCATCGACGGCTCGATCCTCAACGTCGCTTTGCCCGCGATCCGCGCCGGCACCGGCGCCAGCGCCGCCGAGGTCCAGTGGGTGGTCAACATCTACACCCTGCCGCTCGCCGCTTTGATCCTGCTCGGCGGAGCACTCGGCGACCATCAAGGGCGGCGGCGCTGGCTGGTGATTGGCACCGGGCTGTTCGGCGTCGGATCGCTCGCCTGCGCGCTGAGCGGGTCGCTCGTACCTTTGCTGGTCGGACGCGCCCTTCAGGGGCTCGGCGCCGGGCTCCTCCTGCCCAACAGCCTCGCTTTGCTCAACGGCGTCTACAAGGGCGAGGCGCGCGGCAGCGCGATCGGCACCTGGGCGGCGGCAGGGGCGATCGCCGCCGCCATCGCCCCTTTGCTCGGCGGCTGGCTGGTCGACAATGTCGGCTGGCAGAGCATCTTCTACATCAACTTGCCGTTCGTGGCCGCTGCCATCCTCATCGCTTTGACCCGCGTCGAGGAAGTCACGGAGCCCGAAAAGGCCCGCCTCGACCTGGTCGGCGCGGCGCTGGTCACCCTCGGCCTTGGCGCCGCAACCTACGGCCTGACACTGTGGTCCCAGGAGTTCGTCCTGACCCTTCCGGCGGCCGGTGCGATCGCCGCGGGCGTCGTACTGCTCGTCGCTTTCCTGCTCTACGAGCGCCGCCTCGGCGGTAAGGCGATGATCCCGCTGACCCTGTTCGCCGACAACCGCTGCTTTTCCGCGCTCAACGCGATGACCTTCCTGCTCTACGGCGCGTTCGGCGGCGCTTTGCTCCTGATCCCCTACGTGCTGATCGAAGCCGGTGGCTATTCGCCGATTGAGGCCGGGCTGTCGCTCCTGCCGCTGTCGATCATGCTCGGCGCCGGCTCGTCTTTCATGGGCAAGCTCGCCGTCCGTCTCGGCCCGCGCCTGCCGCTGACCATCGGGCCGATCGTCGTCGGTCTCGGCATGCTCCTCGCCACCCGAATCGCGGCCGACCAGAGCTACTGGACCCACGCCTTCCCCGGCATCCTCGTCATGTCGATCGGCATGACGCTGGCGGTCGCGCCGCTGACCAGCACCGTGCTCGCCTCGGTCGACAAGCACCAGACCGGCCTCGCGTCCGGCTTCAACAGCGCCGTTGCCCGCATCGGCGGGCTGATCGCGGTCGCTTTGCTTGGTGCGGTGCTTGCCGGCAGCGGCAAGGCGATGCTGGAGCCATTCACTACCGCGCTCATCATCATGGGGATCGTCGCTGCGCTTGGTGGCCCGATCGCCTGGTTCGGCCTTTCGGGACGATGGCAGCGCTCGAAGCCCGCCGCCGCCTGAGCCTCAATCGTGTTTGGCGATCCAGTCGTCGACCACCGGCGCGATCCTCTCGCGCCACTTGCGGCCGTTGAAGATGCCGTAATGGCCGACGTCCTCGGCCATGAAATACTTGCGCTTCGACGCCGCCAGCTTCGGCGCCAGGTCGAGCGCGGCGCGGGTCTGGCCGAGCCCGGAAATATCGTCGCGCTCGCCTTCGATCGCCAGCAGCGCAGTGTCGGCGATCGCCTTCGGGTCGACCTTGCGGCCGCGGTGCATCAGCCTGCCTTTCGGCAGCAAATGGCGCTGGAAGACGACGTCGACGGTCTGCAGATAGAATTCGGCGGTCATGTCGCAGACCGAGCGATATTCGTCGTAGAATGCGCGGCTCGCCTCGGCGCTTTCGTCGTCGCCGACGACCAGATGCTTGAACATCTCCCAATGGCTGGTGAGATGGTCGCCAAGGTTCATCGCCATGAACCCGGCCAACTGCAGGAAGCCGGGATACACTTTGCGCCCCGACGCCGGGTAGATCGCCGGAACGGTGGCGACGACATTGTTCTTGAACCAGCTCAGCGGCCGTTGGGTGGCGAGCGTGTTGATCGCCGTCGGCGCCTTGCGGGTGTCGACCGGGCCGCCCATCATCGTCAGCGTCTTCGGCCGGTACCGATGCTTGTCTGCGTTCATCAGCGCCGTCGCCGCGAAGGCGGGAACCGAAGGCTGGCAAACCGCGAGCATGTGCGGCCGTTCGCCGGTCCGCTCGCCGATCACTTCCAGGAACTCGATCAGGTAATCGATATAATCGTCGAGATCGAAGGAGCCGTCGCTCGCCGGCACCAGCTTCGCGTCGCGCCAGTCGGTGATGTAGACGTCATGGCCCGGAAGCATCCGCTCGACCGTGCCGCGCAGAAGCGTCGCATAATGGCCCGACATCGGCGCGACGATCAGCAACCGCGGCCCACTCTCGACGCCGGCGCGAACGAAGCGCTTGAGCTGCCCGAACGGCTTGCGCAGCACGACTTCCTCGCGGACGGCGACCTCCTCCCCGTCGACCATCGTCGATTTGAGTCCGAACTCCGGTTTCCCGCGCGGCGCCGAAGCATGGGAGAAAACCTCGAGGCTGGCCGCGATCAGCGGGCTGGCGGAGGCATAGGACCACGGATTTGCGGGATTGCTGAGCCATCCGGCCCCCATCCCCGCCAGCTTGCTGGCTCCGGCGAGGAAGGAGCGCTGCACTTCATAAGCGTCGTAAAGCATCCGCTATTGATGTGGCGTTTAATTCGCACCTGCGCAAGCTGATGCTGCAGCGCAACGAACCGCACCTGTGGACAACTGCCCATATTCGCTTTCGGCCCGTTGCCGACATTAGTAAATTCTAGACATTTACCGCTTCATGAACCGCTCCCGTGGAGAGGCTTCAAACTCAATCGATGCCGTGGCGGTTGTACGCGGCGATCGTCGTGCTGCTATTACTGGTTATGGTCCAACGAGGACCCCTCATGCCGGGCGCCGGCCTCAACTGGGAAGGGGCGCAAGCCGCCTATTGGTCGCTCGCCCCCATCGGCCTCGTTGGCTATGCTTACGGATTCCGCATTCTCTCGCAGACCTTCTGGCGAGTCTATGCGCTGATTTTCACCGCCGACATCACAATCAGAGCCATGGCGAAGGTCGGCTGGGTGCCGCTCGCGCGGTTGCTTGGCTTCCCGGAGGAGAGCCGCCACGGCACATTCACCATTATACTCGGTCTTGGCCTCATCGCCGCCACATGCCTTGCTTTGCTGCGCTATGGCGGCTGGCTCAAAGCGCCAGCGCGAGTCTCGTCGACAGTCCGCAGTTCGCCGATTGTAGAGACTACATCCGTTGTTGAGCGATCGTCGACCGAGGACCAGCCTGGCCGGAGATACTCGTTCGCGCTGTGCGCGCTCGCTTCCTTGGCGGGAGCCGCGATCAGTTCGGTGGTCCGATGGACCTATCTCGGTGAACTCGGTCTTGTCTTCGCTCCTGTTGAGGTTCTGCTGGCTTTCATGGCCTTAGTCTTGGGCGGTCGTGGGTTGGCGAACCGGCTCGCTGCGAACGG
>CBIHLI010000131.1:0-4693 GCA_966210575.1 uncultured Sphingomonas sp. | reverse complement strand
ACCTATGATCCTCGCGATCGACACTTCAACCGCCGCCTGCACGGCCGCGCTATTCGATGGCGCCGGCCGATGTATCGGCCGGCGTGATGAGTTGATCGGTCGCGGCCATGCCGAGCGGCTGGCGCCGATGCTCGCCGAGCTGCTCGACGGCCGCGAGGCGGAGGAAATCCTGGTCGGTGTTGGCCCGGGAAGCTTTACCGGACTTCGCGTCGGTATCGCCGCCGCCCACGGCCTCGCGATCGGCTGGAACGCGCGGCTCCACGGACTGTCGTCGCTGGCCCTGCTCGCAGCCTCGGCCGGCGCCGAGGGCGCCGTGGCGGCGGCGATGACCGGCGGCCACGGCGAGCTGTTCGTCCAGGAATTCGACTCCGCGTTGCACCCGGCAGGCGAGCTTCTCAACCTCGCGCCGGCGCTTGCCGCGGTGCAAGTTTCGGCCGAGCTTGTCGCCGGCCCGGGTGCAGCCGCCCTCGTCGAAGCACGCGGCAGCGGCCGCGTGATCGACGCCTGGCCATCGGCTTCGCAGGTGCTTCGCCTTTCCGAGCCGCTTCGCCAGCTTCCCCCCAGCCCGCTCTACGCGCGCGCGCCCGACGCCAAGGCAATGGCATGACCGTCAATCTCGCCGACGGCGGCGCCGATGATCTCGATTCGGTCATGGAGGTTATGAAGGCGGCCTTCTCCGACCGTTACGGGGAAGCGTGGACCCGGTCGCAATGCGCCGGCATCCTGCCGATGGCTGGGGTCGGGCTCAGCCTGGCCCGCGACAGTCACGACAAGGTGGTCGGCTTTGCCCTGTCCCGGACGGTGGTCGACGATTGCGAGCTGCTGCTGCTCGCGGTCGATCCGCGGGTGCAAGGCCATGGTGTCGGTCGAGCACTGCTCGGCCATTTCATTGATCAGGCGAAGAAAAACGGCGCGACTCGAATTCATCTCGAAGTCCGGGACGGCAATCCGGCAATTCGCTTCTATGAAGCGGCCGGCTTCGTCCAGTCGAACCGCAGGCCCAATTACTATCAGGGCCATGACGGCAGCAAGTTCGACGCGCTCACCTTCTTGCTGGATTGCAAGCAATAAGAGGATTGAGTCCTATTGCCGCTTGTTCGCACGGTGGCTAGTGCTGCCGCATCTTTCCGAAGGCGAAGCTCAACTGGAGATACACGCAAATGCCCGACAATGAGATCGCAGAAGACACGCTGCTCACGCTGACCGCCGACATTGTCGCCGCACACGTCAGCAACAACAGCGTCGCGGTGAATGATCTTCCGAACCTTATCCAGAACGTGCACTCGGCGCTCAGCGGCATTTCGCCGGGGCGTTTCGCGGCCGAGGAGAAGCAGGAACCGAAGGTTTCGATCCGCACCTCGGTCAAGCCGGACTACGTTGCCTGCCTCGAATGCGGCAAGAAACAGAAGATGCTCAAGCGCCACCTGATGACCAGCCACGAGCTGACTCCCGCCGAGTATCGCCAGAAGTGGTCGCTGTCGTCGGATTATCCGATGGTCGCCCCCAATTATGCCGAGCAGCGGCGGACCCTCGCCAAGTCTATCGGCCTCGGCACCAAGCGACGCCGGACCCGCAAGGCGAAGTAATGAAGGAAGGGCGTCGTCGGGCGTCCTTTCCCTTTACCAGCGCCCATGCCAGCCTTACCTTGGCGCCATGAGTCACGCAGTTATCGACGTCGAAGCGCTGTGCGCGGACAAGGGCCTGAGGATTACCGAGCAGCGGCGGGTCATCGCCCGGATTCTGTCCGAGTCCGAAGATCATCCCGACGTCGAGACGCTCCACGGCCGAGCCTCGGCGATCGATCCGAAAATCTCGATCGCCACCGTATACCGGACGGTCCGCCTGTTCGAGGAGGCGGGGATCCTGGAGCGGCACGAGTTCGGCGACGGCCGCTCGCGCTATGAAGCGGTTTCGGATGAGCATCACGACCATTTGATCGACGTCGAGACCGGCAAGGTCGTCGAATTCGTCGACGAGGAGCTGGAAGCGCTTCAAAAGCAAATCGCCGAGCGGCTCGGCTATCGCCTCGTCGATCACCGGATGGAGCTGTACGGCGTCGCCCTCAACCGCAGCCGCTCATAGCGGCTCCTCTTCTTCGAATGTGATTGCCGCGGCGCGGATCGGCAGCCTTTTGCTGCTGTTCGTCCTGTGCGTCCCGCCGCACCTGGTGACGAAAGCGATCTTCGGCCGCTCCGGCTGGCCGAGGCGTTTCCTGTCGGCCGCGGCGTGGCTGTGCGGGGCCCGGGTCAAGGTGACCGGCAAGCCGCTCGCCTCCCACAGTCTGCTGATCTGCAATCACACCAGCTGGCTCGACATCCCGGTTCTGGGCGGCGCCACCGGCTGCGCTTTCGTCTCCAAGGATACGCTCGGCCACCCTCTAATCCACTGGATGGCAGACCAGGGGCACACGCTCTACGTCCGGCGCGAGCATCGGCGCGGAGCCGCGCACCAGGCCGAGGCGATCGCCCGCAAGCTAGGCGAGCCGCAGCCGCTGGCCCTGTTCCCGGAAGGAACGACCGGCCCCGGGACGCACATGCTTCCATTCCGCTCGACGCTGTTTTCCGCGGTCGCCCCGCCGCCGCCGGGAGCGGTCGTCCGGCCGGTCGCAATCGATTATGGCGAGGCCGCGCCCGAGTTCGGCTGGCACGGCGAGCGGGGCAAGGACAATTTCCTTCGCACGCTGGGCCGAAGGCGTTCGACTCCGATCGTGGTTCGCTTGCTCGACCCGCTGCCGGCGATGCAGGACCGCAAGGCGCTCGCCGAAGCGGCACGCGATGCGATCGCCGCGGCGCTCACTTTTAGTCCGCCGCCCACTCGCCTATAGGCAGCCTCGAAAATGACCCCCAAGACCTTCAAGATCAAATCGTTCGGCTGTCAGATGAACGTCTATGACGGCGAGCGGATTGCCGAGCTGCTGACCGACCGCGGCCTTGCTTCCGCGGCCGACGGCGCGGATGCGGATCTCGTAGTCCTCAACACCTGCCATATCCGCGAAAAAGCTGCCGAAAAGGCCTATTCGGATGTCGGCCGGCTTCGGCGCGAGGACGGCTCCAAGCCGATGATCGCGCTGGCCGGCTGCGTTGCCCAGGCCGAAGGCGCGGAAGCCAGGCGCCGCTCGCCGATGATCGACATCGTCGTCGGCCCGCAAGCCTATCACCGGCTGCCGCAGATGGTCGCCGAAGCGGCAATCGGGGGCCGGCCGGTCGACACCGACATGCCGCCGATTTCCAAATTCGACGCGCTTCCGAAGCGGCGAAGGGCGAACCCCAGCGCGTTCCTGACCGTCCAGGAAGGGTGCGACAAATTCTGCACTTATTGCGTCGTTCCCTACACGCGCGGCGCCGAGGTTTCGCGGCCGTTAGCCGACATCCTCGCCGAGGCGCATGCCCTGGCCGAAGGCGGCGCCACGGAGATCGTCCTGCTCGGCCAGAACGTGAATGCCTGGGAGCACGACGGCCACGGCCTTGCCGACCTGATCCGCGCCATTGCCAGGATCGATGGGCTGGAACGGATCCGCTACACGACCAGCCATCCCGCCGACATGACCGACGCGCTGATCGCCGCGCATGGCGAGGTCGAAAAGCTGATGCCCTACCTCCATTTGCCGGTACAGTCGGGAAGCGACCGCATCCTTAAGGCGATGAACCGCAGCCACAGCGTCGATAGCTATTTGCAAACCATCGAAAAGGTCCGCGCCGTCCGTCCCGACATCGCCATTTCCGGCGATTTCATTGTCGGCTTTCCCGGCGAAACCGACGAAGATTTCGAATCGACCCTGCGGATTGTCGACGCGGTGCGTTACGCAGCGGCTTATTCGTTCAAATACAGCCCTCGCCCAGGAACCCCGGCCGCTGTGATGGAGGACCAGATCGCCCCCGAACTCATGAATGAAAGATTGCAGCGGCTTCATGCCCGGATTGCAGAGCACCAGTTGGCCTTCAACCGCTCGACAGTCGGGCTCGACACGCAGGTGCTGATCGAGCGTCCCGGCCGGCGTCCGGGCCAGATGATCGGCCGCTCGCCCTGGCTGCAGTCGGTCCATGTCGAGACCGGCGCCGTGCCCGGCGAGATGCTCGGCGTGACCCTGACTGCGGCCGGCCCCAACAGCATGACCGGCGCGGTTCGCCGGAAGGCAGCCGCCTGATGGCCCGCCGCGAACTTGCCGCCGTACCAGACACCGCCCGGCTCGAGCTCGAGTTCGACGAGCCCTATCTGCTCGGACCCTTGTTCGGCGATTACGACCGGCATCTCATCACCATCGAGAGCCGGCTTGCGGTGCGAGTCGCCGCGCGCGGCAACCGCGTCCAGATCGAAGGCGAGCCGGACGCCGCGGCGCGAGCCCGCGATGTCCTCGTCGGCCTCTACAAGCGCCTCGAGCAGGGCCAGGACATCGATGCCGAGGCGGTCGAATCGGTAATCGGCATGGCGGCCCAGCCGAGCCTCGACGGGATCATCACCGAGGAAGTGACTTCGCCGCCGAGCGTGATGATCCGGACCCGCAAGAAGACGATCGTCCCGCGCTCGCCGACCCAGACCGTCTATATGCAGGCACTGGCGCGCGACGACATGATCTTCGCACTCGGTCCGGCCGGCACCGGCACGACCTATCACGCCCTCGCGCAGGCCGACTCTCAGCTGATTAGCGGCAGCGTCGACCGGCTGATCCTGTCGCGGCCGGCGCTCGAGGCGGGCG
>CBIHLI010000130.1:0-4698 GCA_966210575.1 uncultured Sphingomonas sp. | reverse complement strand
AGCTTCCCCCGACCCCAAGCCCGCCGCCTTCCGAGCGCTGCATCAGGATGACGCCGACCAGCGACGCGGCGACAATGGTCTGGAGGATCAACAGGAAGGTGAACATCGGCCGGCCTTTGATGATTGCCGCGGCGACTTAGCGAGCCCGGCTCACGCTTTCAACGCCGCCGCTTCGACGATCGGCACGAAATCGGCGGCCTTGAGGCTGGCACCGCCGACCAAAGCGCCGTCGACGTCGTCGACCGAGAAGATCTCGGCGGCGTTCGACGCCTTGACCGAGCCTCCGTAGAGGATGCGGATGCTTGCACCGGCATCGCCGTAGGCTGCGACCAGCCGCCGGCGCAGTGCCGCGTGCATTTCAGCGATGTCGGCAATGGTCGGGACCTGGCCGGTGCCGATCGCCCAGATCGGCTCATAGGCGATCGCCAGGCCGGCGACCTCGACGCCGCGCGGAAGCGACGCGTCTAGCTGCCGATCGACCGTCGCAACCGCTTCGCCGGCTTCGCGCACGGCCAGCGATTCGCCGACGCACAGGATGACGAGCAGGCCGGCCTTGAGCCCCGCCTCCGCCTTGGCCCGGACATGCTCGTCGCTCTCGCGCTGCGCCTCGCGCCGTTCGGAGTGCCCGACGATGACGATCGCCGCCCCGGCATCGGCGAGCATCGCCGTCGAGATGCAGCCGGTATGGGCGCCGGCTTCGGCGTGGTGAACGTCCTGGGCTCCGATCGGTAGATTGGGAACGGCTCGCACCGCCCGCTCGATCAGGGTCGCGGGAACGCAGACCCCGACGTCGACCTGCGGAAAGCGAGCGGCTGCCTCGGCAATCTTCTCGATCTCGGCGATGTCGGCGGCGAGCCCATGCATCTTCCAATTGCCGACGATCAGTTTCCTTCGCGCCATTGCCTGTCCTCTTGAGCTGCGGAAGCCGTAGCCGCGCCGCGCTTGAAGGCGCAAGCGGCGGCCCGTAAAGCGGCGCTCAACCTCCAAATGTGAAAGCCCCGACCCAGCATGCTCACCTCATTCCGCCGCGCGTCCAAGTCATGGATCGGCACGGCCGTCATCGTCCTCATCGGCCTGTTCATCTTCATCGGTTTCGCGATGGGCGACGTCCAGAACCTCGGCCTCGGCAGCGGCGGTCTGAGCAGCACGACGCTCGCCCAGGCCGGCGACCTCGAAATCACCGACCGCGACATGAGCAGCGCGATGCAGCGGCGGCTGGCGCAGGTCCGCGAGCAGAACCCGGAAGCCGATTATTCGTCGCTCGGCGGCGATTTCGAGGCAATCCTGCAGGAACTGATCAATGCCCGCGCCCTCGAAGCCTTCGCAAAGGCGCATGGGCTGGTGCTGTCGAAGCGGCTGGTCGACGCGGAAATCGCCAACCTGCCCGGCGTCAAAGGGCTCGACGGACGGGTCAGCACCGAAGCCTATCAGGCGTTCCTGACCCGCCAGCGGATGAGCGATTCGGAAGTCCGGGCACTGATTACCGGCGGGCTGCTCCAGCGGCTGCTGCTGACCCCGGCGGCGAGCAATGCGCGGGTGCCGATCGGGATTGCGACGCCCTACGCATCGATGCTGCTCGAGGAGCGGCAGGGGCAGGTCCAGCTGATCCCGCTGCGGCCGTTCGCCGAACGGCTCAAGCCGACCGACGCGCAGCTCCAGCAATTCTATGTCCAGAATCGCAACCGTTACATGGTGCCCGAGCAAAGGGTGCTGAGGATTGCCCGGATCGGCCCCGAGCAGGTCGCCAACGTCACCGCCTCCGACCAGGAGATCGCGGCCTATTACAACGCCAACCAAGCCACTTACGGGGCCAAGGAAATCAGGGTGATCAGCCAGGCGGTGGTCCCGGACCAGAATGTTGCGCGCCAGATCGCCCAGCGCGCCCGAAGCGGCAGCTTCGTCGACGCCGTCAGGCCGGCCGGCCTGAGCGCAGCGGACGTGTCGGTCGGGCCGCAGACCCGGCAGGAGTTCGCCGGGCTTGCCGGCGACCAAGTCGCCGCGGCCGCCTTCCGGGCCCAGGCGGGCACCGTCGTTGGCCCGGTCCAGTCGGATCTCGGCTGGCATGTGGTCAGGATCGAGTCGGTCCGGACCCAGCCAGGCAAGTCGCTGGCGGCGGCGCGTCCCGAAATTGCGGCGCAACTGACGTCGGAGAAGCGCAAGGAGGCGATCGCCGACCTGGTCGACAAGGTCCAGGACGCGCTCGACGGCGGCAGCAATTTCGTAGACGCCGCCAAGGCGGGCAGCCTGCAGGTGATGACGACGCCTGCCGTCACCGCCAGCGGCGCCGCCCGCGGCAATCCAACATACAAGTTCCCGCCCGAGCTGGCGGCGGCGCTTAAGGGCGGATTCGAACTTGCGCCGAGCGACGATCCCGTAATCGAGCAGGTTGGCGCCGAGAGCTTCGCCCTGGTCGCCCCCGCGCAGGTCATCCCGGCGGCCCCGGCGCCGTTGGCCAGCGTTCGCGAGCAAGTCGAGATCGATTGGCTGCGGCAGGAATCGTCGAAGCTGGCGCGGGCGCTCGCCACCGCCATTGCCGCGAGGGGCGGCGGCGCCACCTCGCTCGGCGACGCGGCCAGGCAAGCGAATGCGCCGGGCGGGCTGCCACCGGTCCAGACCGCCCGCGCCCGCCGAATCCAGCTCAGCGAGATGGGCGACAAGGTGCCCGCCCCGCTACGCACCCTGTTCACCACTGCCCAGGGCAAGGCGCAGGTCGGAGCCGACCCCGAAGGCCGCGGCTATTTCGTGGTCAAGGTCGACAAGATCATTCCCGGCAACGCGCTCAACCAGCCCGCGCTGATCGCCCAGGTGCAAAGCCAGTTCAGCGAGCCGCTGGCACAGGAATATGCACAGGAATTCCTGGCCGCGATCCGCGAGGACGTCGGCGCCAAGCGCAACGAAGCCGCGATCGCGGCGGCCAAGAAGCGGATCATCAGCGGCGGACTCTAGCCAGTTTCGAATGCGCCAGCTTGACGCATGATGGTTTGTTTCCTACACGTTCCCCGTTCGTTCCAATGCCACGGGGGCTGATTCCATGTTGACGGCCAAGCAGCGCGAACTTCTTCTGTTCATCAACGAGCGTCTCGGCGAATCCGGCGTCAGCCCGAGCTTCGACGAGATGCGCGAGGCGCTCGACCTTAAGTCCAAGTCGGGAGTCCACCGGCTGATTTCGGCGCTCGAGGAGCGCGGCTTCATCCGCCGGCTGCCGAACCGGGCGCGGGCGCTCGAGGTGATCAAGCTGCCCGAATCCAGCGCCCCCGCGGCGCTGACGGCCAGGCCGGTCGTGCCGGCCGCGGCCAACGACACGATCGAGATCCCGATGCACGGGCGGATCGCGGCGGGAACGCCGATCGAGGCGCTGCAGGGCACCGAGGGCTTCGCGGTGCCGGCGGCGCTGCTCGGCCCGGGCGAGCATTATGCGCTGGAGGTTTCGGGCGATTCGATGATCGAGGAAGGCATCCTCGACGGCGATTTCGCGCTAATCCGCAAGGTCGACACCGCCCGCGACGGTGAGATCGTCGTCGCCCTGATCGACGAGGAGGAAGCAACCCTGAAGACCTATCGGCGCGAAGGCCCGATGGTCCGCCTCGACCCCGCCAATGCCCGCTACGAAGCGCAACGCTATGACGAAAGCCGAGTGCGGATCCAGGGCCGGCTGACTGGACTGATCCGGCGGTATTGAGGCGATGACGAGCGGCCGCATCGACTATATCGAACTGCCCAGCGCCACGGCGCACGAGCTGACGCGGGCATTTTATTCAAAGGCGTTCGGCTGGCAGTTCACCGATTTTGGCCCCGATTATTCGGCGACCACGACCGGCGACGTCGATGTCGGCCTCAGTGGCCAGCAGGACGAGGCGCTCTCGGCGCCCTTGCCTGTCATCCGGGTCGCCGACCTCGAGGCGGCGTTCGACTCGGTCACCAAGGCCGGCGGCGTCATCGCCAAGCCGATCTTCTCTTTCCCGGGCGGCCGCCGGTTCCATTTCGTCGACCCGTCGGGAAGCGAGCTCGCGGTCTGGCAGTCGGCCGAGGCCTAGCTATTCGGCCGTCGTCGGGTCGATGATGGTGCAAACCCGGCTGACCTTGTTGCATGGAAAGCCGCCGAGCGCGGCGTGCTCGCGGATGATCTGCTCGTTCGGCGCCCGGTAGACGCAGTAGATCTTGTTGTCGGTTACGTAGCTGTGGACCCATTGGATCGTCGGGCCGAGTTCGCAAAGGGCGCCCATGCTCGCTTGCGACGCACCCTTGAGCTCGTCCTTGCTCAGCGATCCGACGCCCGGCATATCCCGCTCGATCACATAATCCGGCATGACCAGCCTCCCGTGAGGAACGCCAGGACCTAGCGCATTTTCGCTGGCCCGTCAGCGGCCCATGGATGTTTGCCGAGCCGCTCGGCGACGGTCTCCACCCGTGGCCGAGCACCGAGGTAGATCGCAACCCCGCCGGTGCGACCGAGCGAATCGCGGTCGAGCTTGAGCCAATTGGGCGTGCAGCCGCGCGGCAGCCACCGGTCGGAAACGACTATCTCCGCACCGGCGCAGGCGGTCACCAGCTCGCGCCAGTCGATGCGCTGCGAGGAGCGCGTCGACAGCACCCGCCACGAGCGGCCGGAACGAACCACGTCGGCGACGCACGAATCGCGCGAGCAGGATGCGAACGGCGCCGAATCGAGGATCGCCGGGTCGCCGTCGAACCCTGAAT
>CBIHLI010000129.1:0-4703 GCA_966210575.1 uncultured Sphingomonas sp. | reverse complement strand
ATCCTCGACCGGCCGCTGGCCGAGGTCGGCGGCAAAGGGTTGTGGACCTAGGAACTCGACTCGGCGCTGCTCAACGGCGACATAGATTTCGCCGTCCATTCGATGAAAGACGTCGAGGTCGTCAGGCCGGCAGAGATCCGCCTCGCGGCGATCCGCCCGCGGGTTTATTGCGAAGACAAACTGGTCGGCGCCAGCTCGATCGACGAACTCAAGCGGGGCGCGGTCGTCGGCACCTCGTCGCCACGGCGCGCCGCGCAGCTGCTCGCCGCCCGCCCCGACCTGAAGATCGTCACGCTTCGCGGCAATGTCGAAACCCGGCTGGAGAAGCTCGAGGCCGGCGAGGCCGATGCGACGATATTGTCCGCCGCCGGGCTGCACCGCCTGGGGCTCGACGATGTCGGAACAGTAATCCCGTTCGAGCTGATGCTTCCGGCGCCGGGCCAGGGAGCGCTCGGGATCGAATGCCGCGCCGACGACACGGAATGCATGCAGCTGTTGAAGCTGCTCGACGATTCGGCCAGCCGCTTCGCGGTTCTGGCCGAGCGGGCGTTTGCGCGCGCGCTCGGCGGGTCGTGCCATTCACCGGTGGCGGCCCTGGCGACCGTCGACCGTATGCAAGTCCACCTTCGCGCCGAAATCCTGTCGGTCGACGGCAAAGAACGGGTCCGCGACGAAGCCCGCTTCAGCGCCGGTCACGACCAAGTCCCGGCGAAGCTTGCCCGCGCCATGCTGGAGCGCGCCGGCGAGGCGATCCGGAGCCTGTTCGCAGCCGCATGACGCGGCTCGTCATCCTGCGCCCCGAGCCGGGCGCGAGCGCGACGGCGGCGGCGGCACGGGCGATGGGGCTGGAGCCGGTTGTCGTGCCGCTGTTCGCGATCGAGCCGGTCGCGTGGCAAGCGCCCGATGTCGGACAGTTTGACGCGGTGCTTCTGACCAGCGCCAGTGCGCCTCGGCACGGCGGCAGTGCGCTCGAGCAAGTTCGCGGCCTGCCGGCCCACTGCGTCGGCGAGGCGACCGCGACCGCGGCGCGCGAAGCAGGCTTTTCAGTCGCCCGCACCGGCACCGCCGGAGTCGACGCGCTGCTCGACTCGATGCCGCCGGACCTGCGGCTGCTGCATTTGTGCGGGACCGACCGGCGAGATCCGCAAGCGCCGAAGCAAGCGATCCGCTCCGTTCCCGTCTATCGCGCGGTCGCAATCGAGCCGGACGACGCGATGCGGTCGATCGACGGCGCGGTCGTCGCGGTTCATTCGCCGAGGGCGGCTGCGCGTCTCTCGGTGCTAGCGGATTCGCTTGGCTTGCGCCGCGATACAATTCGGATCGCGGCGATCAGCGACGAGGCGGCCACGGCGGCCGGGCCGGGGTGGCGGACGGTCGAAGCCGCCGCCGAGCCAGGCGATTCCGCGCTTCTGGCTCTAGCCGCGCGGCTGTGCAACAAACCGGATTGATGGAGCGGGCGGGACGAAGCGGCATGGGTTGGGGAGCGAAGCTTGCGATCGCGCTCGCCCTGATATTCGTCGGCGCCGCGGCAGCGGTTTGGGCCCTCGCCCAATATCAGCCAGCCGCGCGATTTCTCGGAGTAGCGCCCGTAACTCAGCCGGCGACGCCACTCCAACCGCAACGGCCCACGCAGCAATTGGCGCAGCCGGGAGCGGTCGCCAGCCCGGCGATCGCCGACCAGATCGCCCAGCTGCAGGCGCGGATCCAGCGCGTCGAGGACGCCAGCGCCCGGGCGCAAGGCTCGGCCGGCCGGGCCGACGCCCTCCTGGTTGCGTTCGCCGCCCGCCGAGCGATCGAGCGCGGTGTTTCGCTCGGCTATCTCGAGCCGCTGCTGGTCAGTCGCTTCGGCGCGAGCCATCCGCAGGCAGTCGCGGTCATCGTCACCGCCTCGCGGTCGCCGGTGCGACTGCCGGAACTGACCGCCCAATATCAGGACCTCGAATCGGAACTGCTCGGGCCGCCGCCGAACGAAAATTTGTGGAGCGGCGTGCAGCGCGGCTTTTCGTCGCTGATCAGCGTCCGCCGCGCCGACAAGCCGTCGAGCCGGCCGCAGGCGCGCTATCGCCGGGCGCTCGCGCATCTCACGTCAGGCGAAGTCGATTCCGCACTGGCCGAGACGATGCGGCTGCCGGGCGCTCCACGGGCGCGCGACTGGATCGCCAGCGCTCGGCAATATGTCACCGTCCGCCGCGCTCTCGACGAGATCGAATCCGCGGCCCTGATGGGCAACAGCGAGGCCCGCTGACGTCTGTCCGGCGCGGGGGTTGGCAAAGCGAATCCGTCGTGCGAATCTTTGCCCGCGGCGCACAGCAACGGTTCAGGACCGAGGTGCCAAGCTGTTGCAATAGGGCGGAATCGTCGGGGGATCTGAGGTCATGACGTCAGTTTGGAGCCGTGTCGGACTGGCGCTTGCGCTGGCCGGGCTGACCCAAATCGGTGCCGCCGCGCCCAAGCCGGCGGCCAAGCCGCAATCGTCCAAGCCAGCGCCTTCCAATGCGCCTCCTCGCCTTGTTCAGCCAGCGACCCAGGCCGCGCCGAAAATCCCCCAGGCGCCGGCCTATTTGCGTGACCGGATCACCAGCCTCGGCCGCCAGTTCGACGGCCAGGTTGGAATTGCGGTCCGATCGGTCGACAGCGGCTGGTCGGCCGGCTGGAAGGCCGACGAGCTCTATCCGCAGCAGAGCGTCTCCAAATTGTGGGTGTCGATCACTGCGCTCGATGCGGTCGACAAAGGCAAGGTCAGCCTCAACGACAAGGTGACGCTGACCAAGACCGACCTCACCCTGTTCCACCAGCCGATCCGGTCCAAGGTGCTGGGCGGCGGCTATACGACGACTCTCAGCGACCTGATGTACGAGGCGCTGACGAAGAGCGACAATACCGCCAACGACAAGCTGATGCGGTCGATCGGCGGCCCCAAAGCCGTCCGCGCGATGATCGCCGCCAAGGGCCTCGGGGCGATCCGTTTCTTCGACGGCGAGCGGTCGCTGCAGAGCAAGATCGCCGGCCTGACCTGGTCGCAGAGCTATTCGATCGGCAATGCCTTCTTCGCAGCGCGCAACGCGCTGCCGATGGCGCTCCGCCGAGCGGCCTTCAACCGGTATATCGAGGATCCCTATGACGGCGCCGCTGCAAGCGCGATCGTCGCCGCCCTGGCGCGGCTCAAGCGCGGCGAGCTGCTGTCGCCGTCGTCGACGGCACGGCTGCTTCGGATCATGGGCAACACCAAGACCGGCCCCAACCGGCTCAAGGGCGGGCTCAAGCCGGGCTGGTCGCTCAGCCACAAGACCGGGACCGGCCAGGTCCTCGGCCCGGTGCAGGCCGGATACAATGACATCGGAATCCTCACCGCGCCGGACGGCAAGAGCTATTCGGTCGCGGTGATGATCAAGAAGACGTCGACCCCGCTGGCAACTCGGATGACCTTGATGAACAACGTCGTCAAAGCGGTCATCCAGCAGCACGAGATGACTCAAGCGGCAACCGCCCGCGCCCTCTGATCGCCACCGCCAAAGCTTGCTTTCGGCCCCTAATACTCTAGGGCCGTCCGCCGATGGAACGAGCCTATTTCGAGCAGAAGCGGGTGCTTGTCACCGGCGGCGCCGGCTTCCTCGGCTCGCACCTGTGCGACCGGCTGATCGCCGCCGGGCACGAAGTGCTGTGCGTCGACAACCTTTACACCGGGACCCGGCGCAACATTCGCCACCTGCTCGACAATCCGGCCTTCGAGTTCATGCGGCACGACATCACCTTCCCGCTCTATGTCGAGGTCGACCAGATCTATAACCTCGCCTGCCCGGCCTCGCCGATCCACTACCAGCACGACCCGATCCAGACGACCAAGACCAGCGTCCACGGCGCGATCAACATGCTGGGGCTGGCGAAACGGCTCAACGTCCCGATCCTGCAGGCCTCGACCAGCGAAGTGTATGGCGACCCGATCGCCCATCCGCAGAACGAGGACTATTGGGGTCACGTCAATCCGGTCGGCCCGAGAAGCTGCTACGACGAAGGCAAGCGCTGCGCCGAGACCTTGTTCTTCGATTACCGCCGCCAGCTGGGCTTGAGCATCAAGGTGGCGCGGATTTTCAACACTTACGGCCCGCGGATGCAGCCGAACGACGGCCGGGTCGTCTCCAACTTCATCGTCCACGCGCTCGAGGGACGGCCGATCACCATCTACGGCGACGGCTCCCAGACCCGCAGCTTCTGCTATGTCGACGACACGGTCGAAGGGCTGATCCGGCTGATGGCCACGCCCGACGAGGTGACCGGGCCGATCAACATCGGCAATCCCGGCGAGCTGTCAGTCCGCGCGCTCGCCGAGCTGGTCATCGCCAAGACCGGCGCCACAGTCGAGCTGGAGCTCTGCGACCTTCCGGCCGACGACCCGAAACAGCGGCAGCCCGACATCGGCCGCGCCCGCGAGCTGCTCGGCTGGGAGCCGCGCGTGACGCTCGACGAAGGGCTCGACCGGACGATCGCCTATTTTCGCGAGCTGACCGGCGAAGCGGTCATCAAGATCGTCCCCGGAGCCGCCGCTTAGGCGGTGTAAGCGCCCGGGCAACAGTCGCTGAGTTATTTCGCAATCTGCGAAATAGTGAATGCGGTACATAATGTATCGGGCTAGAAGCGGAAACGTTCGGCCGGGCCGGTGGCGGAGCAGCGGGTTGAACCCCGGTGCTCCGGAGAGGCCAGAGGAC
>CBIHLI010000128.1:0-4713 GCA_966210575.1 uncultured Sphingomonas sp. | reverse complement strand
CCCGACACGCGGATTATGATTCCGCTGCTCTAACCAGCTGAGCTACTCCGCCCCAGGCCGAGGCCGCCCCAACATAAAGCGGCAGGATGGAAGCCGCGCCCACGACAGGCGCGGGCGGCGATATAAGTGCCACCATTGGTCCGGTCAACGAAGAGGAACCGCTTAGGGCCGGTGTCGTTGACGGCTGTAACGGAGACAGGACGGATGGACCCAGCAACCCCTCTCGAAACCCTCTGCCGGATCATCCTTCGGGCCCGCGAATATGAAGCGCAGACCCCGAGCGATTACGACGCCGGCGAGGCCGCCGACAATGTCGACGACGAAGACGAGGGGTCGCTGTCGGTTCTCGACGATTCGATCAACGACAGCGTCGAGGAGGAGCTCCGGTCGATTCTCGAGGACCTCGGCGAGGACCAGCTGGCCGAAGTGCTCGCATTCGCCTGGGTCGGTGCCGGCACCTATGACGCCTCGGATTGGGAGGAGGCGCTGCAGGAGGCGCAAGACACCAACGACGACGGCGGCGGGATCATTGAGGAGCTGCTCGACATGCCGATGCTTCCCTCGGTGCTCGAGGCCGGCCTCGCCGCCTTCGACCTCAGCTGCGACGGAATCGGCGAGCTCAGCTAGCGAAAGCGGTAGCCGGCCAGCGGCTGCCACGCACCTTCGACATAGCGGACCAGCCCAAGACCGGCGATCCTCAACGGCCGCGGCTCGAATTGCGCCCTGATCTGCCGCAGCAACGCGCGCGCGGCCCGCGGCTCAACCTTGTTCTGGATGGTGACGTGCGGCGCCCAGCGCCCGCTGTCCTGCGCGCTGAGCAGCCCGTGGAATTTGTCAGCGAGCCCGTCGCGGATCTGCTCCAGCTCGGGCGACGAAACGCGCAACGCGACGCCGCTGTCGAGATCCGTCGCACCGGAGATTTCCGCTCTCGGCGCTGGTGCAGCAGCGGCCCGCGACAGGCTTCGGCGCACTTCGGGCTCGGCCGATGGCGGCAGCGAGCGGAACATCGTCAAATGGGCCGGTACGCGGTTTCGCTCGGGCGGATAGTAAAGGCGGCGAAGGCCGTCGAGCCAGTCGAAGTCCGCCTTGCCGAGCTCGGCGATGACGATCAGCGCGCCCGCCGCGTCAAATCTCCAGCTGGCTGCCGAGTTCGATGACCCGGTTCGGCGGAAGTTTGAAGAATTCCATCGCGCTTTCGGCGTTCCGCAGCATCCAGGCGAACAAGCGCTCGCGCCACAGGGGCATCGCCGGTTTCGCGGCCGGCAGCAGCGTCTGCCGAGCGAGGAAGAAGCTGGTATCCATCATCTTGCAGGTTGGCCCCACCCCTTCGACTCTGGCGAGCGCTGCGGGAATATCGATCTCCTCCATGAAGCCATAGCGGAGAATGATCCGATAAAAGCCGGATCCATAGTCCTGCACCGACGCCCGTTCGTCCGTGCGTATGTACGGGACATCCTCGATCCGCACCGTCAGCAGGAAGATGCGCTCGTGAAGCACCTTGTTGTGCTTGAGATTGTGGAGCAGCGAATGCGGCACGCCCTCGGCGCTGGTCGTCATGAAAACCGCGGTGCCCGGAACGCGAGTAGCGCTTCCGGCTGCCGACTTGATGAAAACCGAGGTCGGCAATGCCGCTTCGTCCATCCGGCTGAGCATCAGCTTGCGGCCGCGCGCCCAGGTCGTGAGCAGCGTGAAACCGACCGCGGCGACTAGCAGCGGGAACCAGCCGCCGTCCGGCACCTTCAAGAGATTGGCGGCGAAATACAGCGTTCCAAGCAGGAAGAAGGGAATCAGCAGCGCCGCGGAGGCAAAAGCGTTCCACCGCCAGAGCGCGATGACCACCACGGCGATCAGGATACCGTCGATGACCATCGCTCCGGTGACCGCGATTCCGTACGCGGCGGCGAGGTTGTTGGAGGTGCCGAAAGTCAGCACCAGGACGATTACCATCACCAGCAGCGCCCAGTTGACGACAGGGATATAGATTTGGCCGGCCGCCGCCTCGCTTGTGTGACGGATGCTCAAGCGCGGAATGAAGCCAAGCTGGACGGCCTGCTGAGCGACCGAGAAAGCGCCCGAGATCACCGCCTGGCTGGCAATGATCGTTGCCAGGGTCGCAAGCAGCACAAGAGGCAGTCGGAAGGCCTCCGGGGCGAGGTAAAAGAACGGGTTCTTCACGGTCGCGAGCGCCGTCGCCGGGTCCTGCACCATCAGCATCGCGCCCTGGCCCATGTAATTAAGGAGCAGCGCCGGCAGCACGAAATAGAGCCACGCTGCGCGAATCGGCCGGCGGCCGAAATGCCCCATGTCGGCATACAGCGCTTCCGCCCCGGTAACCGCGAGGACGACCGAGCCCATCGAAACGAAGGCGCGGACCGGCTCCAGCGTAAAAAACTGGATGGCGTTGTATGGGTTGATCGTCGCCAGGATGATCGCCGGATGATCGACGATATGGCTTGCTCCGAGGATCGCCAAGGTCAGGAAATAGACCAGCATCACGGGCGCGAAGAGAAGGCCGACCTTCGCGGTGCCGCGCGACTGGATCGCGAAGAGGCCGACGAGCAATGCGATCGATATCGGAATGACGAACGGCGCCATTTCGGAATTGACCGTCGTGAACCCTTCGACTGCGGACAAGACCGAAATTGCCGGCGTGATCATCGTGTCGCCGAAGAAGAGCGCGGTCGCGAAAACTCCGAGGAGCACGATTCCGCCGCTCCACTTCACTCGACCTTCGAGCGAGCGGTTGATCAGCGCCAGCAGGGCCAGGCTGCCGCCCTCCCCCTTGTTGTCGGCGCGCATGATCACGGTGACGTAGCTGATCGTCACGATGATCATCATCGACCAGAAAATCAGGCTGAGCACGCCGTAGATGTGCATCTGGTCGACGGTCAGCGTGTGATGGCCGGCAAACGTCTGCCGAAACGCGTAGATCGGGCTCGTGCCGATATCGCCGAAAACGATCCCGACGGCGCCGATCGCGAGCTTGTACATCGGCCCGCGCGCATGCGTCCGGGGGTCGTGGTCGAGCGTCACCACTTCGGCGGCGCCGGTTTCGGAAATGCTCATTCGGACAGGTTCGTTTCAGGGTCTTCGCGTAAGCGCACAGTCGATGCCCCACTGCCACACCGTGGCGAGGGCGCGCACCTAGCACCCGGTCACAGGGGCCGCAATGATTGCGGACAAGCCAGCAAAGCCCGTCTATAGGCCGCCGAAATTCATCAGTGGAGCGGGTCGACCATGCGCATTGGCGTGCCGAAAGAGATCAAGAACAACGAGTATCGGGTCGGCCTGACCCCGGCCTCGGTCGCCGAACTGGTCGCCGCCGGCCACCAGGTGTTCGTCGAGACCAAAGCGGGCAGCGGGATCGACTGCCCCGATTCCGCCTACAAGAAGGCAGGCGCCGAGATCCTCCCGACCGCGGCCGAAGTGTTCGCGGCGAGCGACATGATCGTCAAGGTCAAGGAGCCGCAACCGGTCGAGATCGAGCTGCTCGAGCCACGCCACATCCTGTTCACCTACCTCCACCTCGCCGCCGACAAGCCGCAGACCCTCGGCCTGATGGCATCCGGGGCGACCTGCATCGCCTATGAAACGGTAACGTCGAGCACCGGCGCCCTGCCGCTGCTGAAGCCGATGAGCGAGGTCGCCGGCCGGATGTCGGTCCAGGTCGGCGCCCATTATCTCGAGAAGGAACAGGGCGGCCGCGGAATCCTCTTGGGCGGCGTCCCCGGGGTCGGGCCGGCCAAGGTGGCGATCCTCGGCGGCGGAGTCGCCGGCGTCAACGCCGCGCAGATGGCGGTCGGAATGCGTGCCGACGTTACCATCTACGACATCAACATGGAGAGGCTGGCCGAGCTCGACATGTTCTTCTCGAGCCAGATCAAGACCGCTTATGCGTCGCGCTCGGCGATCGCCGGAGCGGTCGAGAAGGCCGAGCTGGTGATCGGCGCGGTCCTGCTGCCCGGCGCCGCCGCGCCCAAGCTCGTCACCCGCGAGATGCTCAAGACGATGAAGCGCGGCTCGGTGCTCGTCGATATCGCCATCGATCAGGGCGGTTGCTTCGAGACCAGCCATCCCACCACCCATGCCGACCCGGTCTACGAGGTCGACGGGATCATCCATTATTGCGTCGCCAACATGCCCGGCGCCGTCGCCCGGACCTCGGCCTTCGCGCTCAACAACGTCACTTTGCCGTTCGTCCTGAAGATCGCCAACCTCGGCGCCGAGGAGGCAATGAAGCGCGACCCGCACCTCGCCAACGGTCTCAACGTCTCCGGCGGCAAAATCCGCCACCAGGCGGTCGCCGAAGCCCTCGACCTGGAGTTCGAGCCGATCGACTAGGGCCGGCGGGGCTCGCTCATTACGGCGATCGCGTCCTCGACGATTGGCCTCCAGCTTGCGTCGGCCGGCGCCTGGGCGAGGATTTCCTTCCACAGCGCCACGGCGGCCGCCCGGTCTCCCGATCGCGCCAGCGCCAACCCCATGAAGAAGATCGGCGCCGGATGGCCGGGGGCCAGCTCGGCGGCGCGCTGGAAAGCGAACTGGCTCGCCGGGGTTAGTCCTTGCGCATGGTCGACCAGCGCATTGCCGAGGCCGACCCACAAAATCGAATCGTCGGGATGCTCGCGGACCGCGGAATTGAGCACTCCGACCGCGCCGGCGGTATTGCCCCGGCTGGCAAGCGATTCGGAAATTCGCAGCCAGGGTTCGGCA
>CBIHLI010000127.1:0-4735 GCA_966210575.1 uncultured Sphingomonas sp. | reverse complement strand
CAACTCATGCTCGAGGGCTTGCTGGACTCGGCTGGAGATCGACAGCTGGATCGGCTGTCCGCGAGTTGCGGCATTGGACAGCCTGTCGTCGAACGCGCGCTCGATCCCGGCGACCCCGCGGCCGTCGACGTCGGTATAACCGATGACATGGGCGGCAAGGCTGGTCTGCGGATAGAGCCGATCCGGCTCGCGATCGAGCGCCAGGCCGGGCTCGCCGATCGCGTTGACCGCTTCGACCAGCCGGGGCGCCGCCCGGCGGCGAAGGTAGAAGAAGGTCTGCGGCGAGCGGAGCATGGCGAGGTAGGCCGCTTCATTGTGCTCGGGCATCAGCTGCGCCAGCTTGCGGGCGAGCTCGCGCTTGTCGCCGATCACCTTCCGGGGGTGCAGGCCGATGCTCCAGGCGTCGATCGTCCGCGCCAGCGGCTGGCCGTCGCGGTCGATGATGTCACCGCGCTCGGGCACCAGCGCGCTGACCCCGGGCTTGCTTCCGGCATGATCGCCGAACGCCGCAAGATAGAGGATCCTCAGCACCACCAGCGCGACAACGCCGACGTAGATCAGCATCGCCAGCATCAGTCTTTGATGCATGGTCGACAGGATTTGCCGCCGCTGGCCGACAAGCCGAAGCCGCTCGGGGCGCTGGGCGGCGAGGGCTGCGGTCGGGGCGTTCATCGATTCGAGCGCGATGCCTTGGCTGTGGAACCGCTGGCCGGAAGCGGTGCGAGTGGATCGTTCTTGGCGGTCCTAACCGGTTTTGTCACCGCCGCCGCGGGCGGCTTGACCGGCTTGTCCCCAGCTTTCTTCGAATCGGCGGAGGGCTTGGTCTCGGCCGGTTTCGTTGCTGCGATCTTGACGTCGGCCGGCTTGCCGTCGTCGGCTCTCGGAGCGGCGGCTCGGGGCGCGGACGGCTCGGCAATCTTGAGGCCGGCTTCGTGAAGCAGCTGCCCGCCGGTTGCGGCGATCTCCGCCTCGGGTTGCAGCTGCCGTGGGACCGCCGGAGCCGAGGCCAGCACAACCGGCGCTTCGACCGCCGGTTTCTGCTCCGGCCTGACCAGCCGCGCGAGCTGGAACTTGTCGCCGAGGATCTGGTCGGCGCTGGGCGCGGACAGCGCCAGCACCCGGACGTTCCACCGCTCGAGTTGGGCGAGCCGGCCGCGGGTTCCGATCTCGGTCTGGAGCAGGCGGATGTCGCGCTGGGTGAGCGCGATCTCGGACTCGACGCCTTGCAATGCCGCGCGCTCGGATGCCACCCGGAGGGAGACGAGGTAGCATCCGAGTGCGGCTCCAGCCACGACGCTCGCCATGAACACCGAGTGGAAGCTGCGAACCCTCATTTGCGCGATCCTTGCTGATTCTGGCGGGCGGGCGCCGAGGTACGCACGGCACTGCGCAGCCGGGCCGAGCGGGCGCGCGGGTTGGCCGCCAGCTCACGCTCCGACGGGGAGACCGGCTTGGCGACCCGTTCGAACGTCGGTTCGTTGGGATCGACAAGCGCGGGTCGGTGGCGCGAACCGGCGGGCGTCCCTCCGCTACGCTCGCGGAAGAAGCGTTTGACGATCCGGTCTTCGAGGCTGTGGAAGGTGACGACGGCGATCCGTCCGCCCGCCTTCAGCGAGCGCTCGGCCGCTTCCAGGCCCTGCTCGAGCTCGTCCAGCTCGGCGTTCAAATGGATCCGGATCGCCTGGAAGGTGCGAGTCGCCGGGTCGGTCTTCTGGCCCGGCCGGTGGCCGACGGCGCGCCGGACGATGGCGGCAAGCTGTGAAGTCCGCTCGAGCGGCCGTGCGGCGACGATCGCCCGAGCGATGGTCCGCGCGCGGGGTTCCTCGCCGTAGTCACGGAGTATGCGGGCAATTTCCGCTTCTTCGGCCTGGTTGAGAAACTCCGCCGCGGTTGGCCCGCTTTGGTCCATGCGCATGTCGAGAGGCCCGTCGGCCTGGAAGGAGAAGCCGCGCTCGGCGCGGTCGATCTGCATCGAGCTGACGCCGATATCGAGGGCGATCGCGTCGACCGGGCCGATGCCGCGCTCGGCGAGCACCCGGTCCATCTGGCTGAAACGTTCCTCGACGAGCGTAAGACGGGCGTCCGGGACGAGTGACGGCCCCTCCGCGATCGCATCCGGATCGCGGTCGAAGCCGATCACCCGTCCCGCCCCCACCGCAAGCATTGCGCGGCTGTAACCGCCGGCGCCGAACGTTCCGTCGACGGCGGTGTCGCCGGGCTGGAGCGCGAGCGCGCCGACGACTTCGTCGATCAGGACTGGTTTGTGTGGAGCCTGGCCGGTCATTGCCCCATCCCCCGCTCTTCAAGCCGGAACCGGGCGATGTCTTTCATGTCCTCGGGAATTCGCGGCTCGGCGAGGAACAGCTTCGGGTTCCAGATCTGGAAGGTTTCGCCGGTGCCGAGGAACAAGGCGAGCTCGTCGATCTCGCCCTTGCGCCGCATCATCGGCGGAAGCACCACCCGGCCGGAGCTGTCGTAGGGGACTTCTTCGGTCGCGGCGAAGGCGAGCAGGTTGCGCTGCTGATATTCGAGCGCTGCGTCGGCGTCGCCTTCCTGCTTCTCGAACAAGCGTTCGAGCTTGCTGTGCTTGAGCGCCGCGTAGGCGGGATCGTAGGCGCTCAGCGCAGGGAAGGCTTCGTGCTTGGCAAGGACAATGGTGCGGGCGTCGCCGCGCCGTTCGATCACGGAGCGCAGGAATGCGGGCACGGAGACGCGGCCTTTCGCGTCGACCGCGTTGAGAGCGCTGCCTTGGAACAGATGCTCAAGCGCCACGTCCACTCCCTTCGCAGCGCAAAGGCTCCCCGTCCGCGGGCGCGCGGCAGTGCCGCCGGTCCCGCGCCGGATCGTCGAAAATGAGGGCATTCCCCCGCGCTACAGCCGGTGTTGGTAACTCAGAGCTGCACGGGATACAACGGATTTCGATGCCATTTGGTGGGATTTCATGCCTACACTTGGAATTGCGCGACTTTTTTGCCTCAGTTTCGCGCTCTGTTCTACTCCTGTTCTTGCTGCTTTTCCCTGTGGATAAGTCTGTGCAACGCCGCCGACTCGCGAATCAGCGCTCGAGCCGACCCAGCTCTTCGAGCAGCAGGTCAAGGTTGGCCGAGCCTGCCCCGCCCTCGATTCGGCCGGCGTTGATGAAGTCGGCGTCGGCGACGACAATCGCCTGGCCCTTGCCGATCCGGCAGCGCGCGATCAGCCGCTCCGGCTCGACGACGCAGCCGGCGGTTGTCGCAAACAGCGAGCCGGGAGAGTTCGCGCGGATTTGGACGTCGCCGATTGCAAGCGACCTTGGCCCGCGGCGGTCCGGCGAGTCGAGCCGAAGGCCCCAATGGCCGAGCAGGCCGGTGTCGGGAAAGGCGAGCGGCGGCCGAAGCGCGTCGCCCAATGGGCGCTCGCTTTGCCATTCGAGCTCCGGGTCGGCCAGCAGCAGCACCCGTCCCCCGGCCCGCACCCATTGGTCGAGTTCGACCAGGGCCTCGGCCGGCTGGGCCTGCGGCTGCGCCATCAACAGGAACCTCGCCTGCCCAAGCGACTGCGCATCGGTGACGCTGATCGGAACAATCCGATAGCGGCTCTGCAACGCCTTCAGCGCCGGCGCGGCCGGCGCCTGGAGCGTGAACTGTTCGGGAAAGACGATTGGCAGGCTGGTCAGGACAGCCAGCCCGGGGCGCTCGCCCGGTGGCCGCTCCGGCAGAGATCGCGAACGGTCCTTGAGCACCATTCCGACGCCTGCCGCCGCCACGATCAGGAGCGTCGCCGCTGCTGCGGCCAGCCATCGCCCGCGCCCAGCCGGCGCGATCACTTGCGGTTGCCGCTCTCGTTCCCGTCCGATGTCGTCGCCCCCGGAGCGACGCCGAGCTCGGCGAGCGGTTCGTTCGGCGTATTGGTGGTCGCGTTGTCTGCGGCGGCGGCAACATTGTCGTCGCGGCCGGAGCGGCTGACGATGCTGGCGAGCAGCACGAGGAGAAATGCGAAGGCGAGCCCGGTCAGGCCAATTCGGACCCGCTGGGCAGTTGTTCCGGTCCGGTTCGCCATCTTGATCGACGAAGCTATGGCTCGCTTCGATACAATGCAAGCAGCGGCCTTGACGAAAGGCGGTCCGCCAACGCAAGCGGCTGACATGACTCGCACCTTGCTTCTGCTCGCCATTGCCGCCGCTGCGCTTGCCGGCTGCGGTGACAACACCATCGTCGCCGGCGGCCCCGACGACGACCCCGCCAATCAGGCGCCGGTCACCAACGCGCCGGTCGAGCTGCCGCCGTCGATCGTCGCCAACCGCACCTATCGCTGCCGGGACAACAGCCTCGTCTATGTCGACTGGCTGAGCAACGACACCGCCCGCGTGAAGGAATCGCGTGAGGAGGCCGGAGTGACCGTGACCAAGGGCGCGGACGGCGCCTATGTCGCCGAGGGCCAGAAGCTCACCGGCGATCCTGCCGCCACCTCGATCACCGTCAACGGGAAATCCTGCCGGCGCTGAGCCCGTCCGCGGCTTGACTTGCCGCGGCGCCACCGCGAACGCCTCTCGTTGAAGGGGAGCGCGATGCACATCGACCGCCGCGGTTTCACCACCGGCGCGCTCGCGCTCGCCGCGACTACTACGCTGGGCGGACGAGCGGCCGCCCAGCCGGCGTCCGCGCCGTCGACCCAAGCCAAAGCGATGGCTGCGATCCAAGCCTATGCCGACGCCCATCGCCGCTGGTTCAACCTTCCCGGCCTGACCCTCGGGGTG
>CBIHLI010000126.1:0-4735 GCA_966210575.1 uncultured Sphingomonas sp. | reverse complement strand
CGGGGAGGGGCCGCTGGGCCGGAACGCGAAACGGCTGATTGCCGGAGCGGGCGTCATCGGCGCCGGCGCAGCAATCGTGCTCGCGCTCGGCGGGGCCGCGGCTGCCGGATTTTCGCCTGACGGCGCTGACTCCAGAAGCGTCACCGTGACCCTGCCCTCACCGGCCGAACGGGTGCGGATCGTCGAGGGCCGCTCGCCGGGACGGCCGCTGGTCCTGATCGACCCCGGCCATGGCGGCCGCGACCCCGGCGCCACGTCGGTCTCCGGCGCGATCAGCGAAAAGCAGCTCACCCTCCAGCTCGCCCGCGAGCTTCGCGACAGGCTGGCAAGCAACGGCCGGGTCCGGATTGCTTTGACCCGCGAGGACGACCGCTATCTGACACTAGACCAACGGTCGGCGCTCGCCCGACGGCTCGGCGCGACGCTCTACGTCTCGCTGCACATGGACAGCGCCCCCAATTCCCTGGCCCGCGGCGCCAGCGTCTATTCGCTGTCCGATGTCGCTTCGGACGCCGAGGCCGCTGCCCGCGCCCGCTCCGAGAACAGCGCCGCGGCCCAGGCCGCCGGCTCCGACGGCTCGGTCCGGGCGATCCTTTCCGACCTCGCCGTGCGCAGCCAGATGACGGCATCGGCCAAATTCGCCGAGCGGCTGGTCCGCAACTCAACCGGCCGCGTCGCCTTGCGGCAGCAGCCGCACCGTTTCGCCGATTTTCACGTTCTTCGAAGCGCCCGGGTGCCGGCCGTGCTGTTCGAGGCCGGCTACGTCAGCAATGTCGACGACGAAGCGATGCTTCGCTCCGGCGAGCAAAGGTCGAAAATCGCCTCGGCGCTGGCACGGGCGATCGAGGCCGACGTCGCCTCGCGGGCGATCCGCTGAGCGATTTGCCCCTTTGAAGCTTTGCGCCGTCGGCGGAAGCGGCTAGACGACCCGCCAAGGCTATGAAGTTCGAACGTTTGTCGCCCCCCAACCTGCCGCTGCCCGACCTCGTCGCGTTCAACCGGCGGGTCCATGTTTACGTCGACCCTTGGTTCGAGCGTCGCTGGGTGCGCCGGCTAAGCATTGCCGGACTGGCGCTGTTCACCTTGTTCGCGGCGGTGTGGCTGTATTTCGCGACCGGCCTGCCGTCGGCGCAGACCCTGCTCGCCTACGAGCCGCCGCTTCCGACCAAGGTCAGGAGCTATGACGGCGACCCCGTCCAGACCTTCGCCCGCGAGCGCCGGGTCAACTTGTCTTACGACGAATACCCGCCAGTCCTGATCCACGCCTTCCTCTCCGCCGAGGACAAGACCTTCTTTTCGCACGGCGGGCTCGACTATGCCGGGCTGGTCGGCGCCGTCGCCGATTTCACTGTCAAGAGCGTGACCGGCGGCGGCCGGGCGCGAGGCGGCTCGACGATCACCCAGCAGGTCGCCAAGAGCCTGCTCCAGGACAGCAGCTACAACCTCGGCCGCAAGGCTCGCGAGGCGGTCCTCGCCTTCCGGCTCGAATCGGTCCTGACCAAGGAGGAGATCCTCGAGCTCTACCTCAACCAGATATTCCTCGGCCGGAACGCTTACGGCGTGCAGGCCGCCGCCCGCGCCTATTTCGACAAGGACGTCGACGATCTGACTCTTCCCGAAGCCGCTTATCTCGCGGTTCTGCCCAAGGCGCCGGCCAATTACGATCCGGTCCGGGCCACCCAGCGGGCGCTCGAGCGCCGCAACTATGTGCTTCGGGAGATGTACGGCAACGGCTACATCACCGAGGCGCAGTGGCGCTCGGCGGCGGCCACCCCGCTGGCGACGATCCGCTATGGCAGCGGCGAGCATTTCCGCGACATGGGCGGCTATTACATGGAAGAGGTCCGGCGCGAGCTTCTCCGCCGTTTCGGTGAGACGGCGGCGGACGGCCCCAACAGCGTCTATGCCGGCGGCCTGTGGGTTCGCACCTCGGTCGTTCCGACCATGCAGGAAGCGGCGGCGAACGCGCTTCGCGAGGGCCTCGCCAACTTCGACGGCGGCCGCGGCTGGCGCGACCTCGAAAAGAGCATCGACGTTTCCGGGGATTGGGCCGGACTGCTCGACCGAACCCCGGTCGGCACCGGCTTCCCCGATTGGCGCAAGGCGGTGGTCCTGTCGAAGGATTCCAGTTCGGCCAGGATCGGTTTCTCCAACGGCGCGACGGCGAGCCTTCCGGCCTCGGCCGCTTCCCAACCCAAGCGCGGCGGCGGCGGATCGGCGTTCAGCAATTTTCGGCCGGGAATGATCATCGTCGTCAAGGATGAGGGCGGCGGCAGCTACGCGCTTCGCTCGATCCCGGAGATCGGCGGCGGATTTTTCGCCGAGGAGGTGCGGACTGGCCGGGTGCTGGCGATGCAGGGCGGGTTCGACGTCATCGGCTCCCCCTACAACCGCGCCACCCAGGCGCTCCGCCAACCGGGATCGGCATTCAAGCCGGTGGTCTACGAGACCGCGCTCGAAAGCGGCATGACCCCGGCCTCGATCATCGTCGATGCCCCCTTCTGCGTCTGGCAGGGGGCGGGGCTCGGCAACAAATGCTTCCGCAACTTCGACGGCCGCTATGCCGGGCCCAAGACGATGCGCTGGGGGGTCGAGCAGTCGCGCAACCTGATGACCGTCCGCGCCGCCTCGGAAGTCGGAATGGCGAAGGTCGTCGACACGGCGAAGAAGCTCGGGGTCGGCGACTATTCGCGCGAGCCCTATCTCTCGATCGCGCTCGGAGCCGGCGACACCACGGTCGCCAGGCTGGTCAACGCATTCGCCATCCTCGCCAACCAGGGACGCTCAGTCACTCCGACGACGATCGACTATGTCCAGGACCGCAACGGCAAAGTGATCTATCGCTCCGACAATCGCTGCGCGATCATGCAAGGCTGCAATGCGGCGCGGTGGGACGGCAAGCCGATGCCGCGGCCGCCGGTCCGCACCCGCCAGCTGATCGACCCGATGGCCGCGTTCCAGATGATCCATATCCTCGAAGGCGTGGTAGAGCGCGGCACCGCCACGGTGTTGCGTGATCTAGACCGGCCTTTGTTCGGCAAGACCGGCACCACCAGCGGGCCGACCAACGTCTGGTTCGTCGGCGGCTCTCCGGACATCGTTGCCGGCGTCTATCTCGGCTACGACCAGCCGCGGCCGCTCGGCGGCTGGGCGCAGGGAGGACGGGTCGCGGCGCCGATCTTCAAGCAATGGGCGAAGGTCGCCTACAAGGACATGCCCAAGCTGCCATTCGCCGCTCCGGCGGGAATCCGCTGGGTGCGGGTCGACCGCGCCAGCGGCCGCCGGGTATTCGGCGGCTTCCCGACCGAAACCGACCCGAAGTCGGCGGTGATCTGGGAAGCCTTCCAGCCCGAGACCGAGCCGCGCCGAAGCTTCCGCCGCAACCGCCAGGACGACGAGGAGCTGCTCGAGCAAGCGCGGCTGGCGGCGCAGCGGCGCGCCCGGCAGCGGACCTTGCCGGGCGGCTACCAGCGGCCGGCGCCGGTCTCGCCGTTCCGGCCGCCCGAGCCTGCCCCCTTGCAAAACACCACCGCCGCTCTCTAGCGGTCGGCGACCACAGCTCACGAGAGACCCGAACCATGCGCGCCGAAGCGCAAGCCCATGTCGACCAGATCAACGCGGCGACCGCGCTCCTGCGCCGGTTCCTCGACTGGGACCGCGCGCACAAGCGGCTCGAGGAGCTCAACGCCAAGGTCGAGGACCCGCAGCTGTGGGACGACCCCAAGCGGGCCCAGGACGTGATGCGCGAGCGCCGCCGGCTCGACGAGGCGATCGGCGCCACCACCGCCATCGAGCACGAGCTGGCCGACACCGTCGAGCTGATGGCGATGGCCGAGAGCGAGGGCGACCAAGCGCTGGTCGACGACGCGGTCAACAGCCTCGCCGATCTCGCCGCCCGGGCCGAGCGCGACAAGGTCGCGGCGCTGCTGGCCGGCGAGGCCGACGCCAACAACACCTATGTCGAGGTCAACGCCGGCGCCGGCGGCACCGAGAGCCAGGACTGGGCCGAGATGTTGCTGCGGATGTACACCCGCTGGGCCGAACGCCACGGCATGAAGGTCGAGATCGTCGACTATCACGGCGGCGAGCAGGCCGGCATCAAGTCGGCGACCCTGCTGATCAAGGGCGAGAACGCCTACGGCAACCTCAAGACCGAGAGCGGGGTCCACCGCCTGGTGCGGATCAGCCCCTACGACAGCAACGCCCGCCGCCACACCAGCTTCGCCAGCGTCTGGGTCTATCCCGAAGTCGACGAGGACATCGACATCGAGATCAACGAGGCGGAGCTGCGGATCGACACCTACCGGGCGTCGGGCGCCGGCGGCCAGCACGTCAACACCACCGACAGCGCGGTCCGGATCACCCATATCCCGACCGGAATCGTCGTCGCCTGCCAGAACGAGCGGTCGCAGCACAAGAACCGCGCCTCGGCGATGAAGCAGCTGAAAGCCCGCCTCTACGAAGCCGAGCTGCAGAAGCGCGAGGCGGAGGCCGACGCCGCCAACGCCGCCAAGACCGACATCGGCTGGGGCCACCAGATTCGAAGCTATGTGCTGCAGCCCTACCAGCTGGTAAAGGACCTGCGCACCGGCGTCACCTCGACCGCGCCGGGCGACGTCCTCGACGGCGACCTCGACCGGTTCATGGCGGCCGCATTGTCGCAGCGGGTGACCGGCGAGAAGGTCGAGGTCGAGGATGTCGAATAGGCCGCCCAACTTTACCCCTCCCCTTGATG
>CBIHLI010000125.1:0-4822 GCA_966210575.1 uncultured Sphingomonas sp. | reverse complement strand
GGCACCGAGTTCCGCCGCGACGGCTCGCAGTTCGACCGGCTGCTGGCCGACGGCGACAGCTTCGCGATCGGCGACCTGCCCGCCATCGCCCTCCACGTCCCCGGCCATACCCCGGCCGACATGGCCTATGTGATCGGCGATGCGGCGTTCGTCGGCGACACATTGTTCATGCCCGACTATGGCACCGCGCGCTGCGACTTTCCCGGCGGCGACGCCCGGCAGCTGTACCGCTCGATCCGGCGCCTGATGCGGCTGCCCGACGAAACCCGCCTGTTCCTTTGCCACGACTACAAGGCGCCGGGGCGCAGCGACTATGCGTGGGAAACGACGGTCGGCGACCAGCGCCGCGGCAACATCCACATCCGCGAGGGCGTCGGCGAGGAGGAGTTCGTCGAGCTTCGGGGGAAGCGCGATTCCGAGCTGTGCACGCCAAAGCTGCTGTTCCCGTCGGTGCAGGTCAACATGCGCGCCGGCCATCTGCCCGAGCCGGAAGCGGACGGCACCCGCTACCTAAAGCTGCCGCTCAACAAGCTGTGATGCTTAGCGCGACCCGAAGCCGGTCAGCATCGTCTTGATCGTCCGGAGGAAGATCAGGAGGTCGAGCCACGGCGAGAAATATTTGATGTAGTAGAAGTCGTACTGCAGCTTGCGGTGCACCTCGTCGACTTCGGCGACATGACCCTGGTTGACCTGGGCCCAGCCCGAGATCCCCGGCTTCACCACGTGGCGGTAGCGGTAGAAGGGCAGCTCGCTGGTGTACCAGACCGACAGCACTTCGGCTTCGGGCCGCGGGCCGATCCAGCTCATCTCCCACTTGAGGATGTTGAAGATCTGCGGCAGCTCGTCGATCCGCAGCTTGCGCAGGATCCGGCCGACCCAGGTGACCCGGTCGTCGCCGTCCTTGGTCATCGCCGCGTCCCGCTCGTCGGCGATATCCACCGGCCGCATCGTCCGGAACTTGTAGACGACGATCTCCCGGCCGGCATGGCCGACCCGGTTTTGCCGGAACAGCGCCGGGCCCTTGCTGTCGAGCCGGATAGCCAGAGCGATCAGCGCCATCAGCGGAACCACGACCGGCAGCACCAGCAGCGCGAAGGCGAAGTCGAACAGTCCCTTGAGGTGGAAATAGCCGATCGCCGGGACCAGCGAGCCGAAGCTGTTCTCCGACAGTTGCTCGAGCTCGACCCGCCCGGTCAGCGATTCGGCGAGCTGCTTGTGCTGGTAGACGATCCGGCCGGCGAGCGCGGCGTCGGCCAGGAACGCCTCCCACTCGTCAGGCAGGTCGGCGGAAAAGTCGGCGACGATGGCGTCGCAGCCTCTGGTGTCGCTTAGGCGCGGCCGCTTCAGCCGAATCCAATCCACGTCCTTGATGCCGATCAACCCGTCGACTCCACCGAACGGGACGACCGCAATTCGCCGGATAATCCGCCGCTCGCCGTAAATGTAGACCATGTACAGCCAGAGAACGTGCAGCACGAAGCCCGCGGCGAGCGCAACGCGGTCATAGGGGAAGCGGGTCAGCAGGAACCAGACGACGACGATGCCGTGACCGGTCAGAGCGGACGGGAGAATTATATAGCTGCGACGGATCCCCGGATAGGTTTCAACCGAGAGCCTGGTCCAGAACGCGATCATGACGGCGATCGCGTTGGCGACGAGCGTGTTTGTCCCGGCTATGCCGAATGGCTTGCCGGGGACCGTCATCTCCCGAAATACCCACGGGAGCAGTGCGCCGATCACCAGCGCTCCGGCGAACTGGAACCGCTTTCGAGTAATGATGGATCGGCGGTCGTGGCGGGAGACGGGATCGTGCTGCATCACAGCGTCCACCGGTCGACCGCGGCGTCGAGCTCCACCGATCGCCACATGCCCTTCAAGTCCGCGATCGTGCCACCTGGCGCGACCAGCGTCTCGAGCGCCCGGGCATCCATCGCCCGATAGGTTTCGTGTGGAACGGCTCCGATCACCAGGTCGTAGCGCTTGCCGTCGGGCTCGGTCACCGCCAGCCCATATTCGCGCTCGACCTCGGCTCGGTCGGCGAGCGGGTCGGCAACCTCGACCTCGTACCCGAGCCATTTCAGCCGGCGGATCAGGTCGATGGTCCGGCTGTTGCGAAGATCGGGCACGTTCTCCTTGAAGGTCAGACCGAGAACCAGCGCGGTGCCGGCCTTCGACCGGCGCTCGTGGAGCGCGTCGGCGATCCAGCGGCCCATCCCGTCGTTGATCCCGCGGCCCGCCAGGATCACCTCGGGCGCGTGACCGACCTGCTGGGCGAGGTGGCTGAGATAGTAAGGATCGACGCCGATGCAGTGGCCGCCGACCAGCCCCGGCTCGAACGGCAGGAAGTTCCACTTGGTCCGGGCGGCGGCAAGCACATCCCAGATCGACACCCCGACGTGGCTGAAAATCTGCGCGACCTCGTTCATGAAGGCGATGTTGATGTCGCGCTGGGCATTCTCGATCGCCTTCGCCGCCTCCGCCGCCTTGATCGACGCCGCCCGGAACGTCCCGCCCTCGGTGATCGCGCCATAGACGCGCTCGAGCTGGGACGCGACTTCCTCGTCCTCGCCGGCGACGACCTTGGTGATCTTGTCGATGGTATGCTGCCGGTCGCCGGGGTTGATCCGTTCGGGGCTATAGCCGAGCCGGAAGTCGCGGCCTCGCGTCCGTCCGGAAACGCGTTCGATCTCGCGCCCGCAGATGTCTTCGGTGACGCCCGGATAGACGGTGCTTTCGAAGACGATGGTCGGCCGCTTGCCGACATCGATCAGCTCAGCCACCGTCCGCGTCGCGCCGATCAGAGCGCCGAGGTCGGGCCGGTTCTGGGCGTCGACCGGAGTCGGCACGGCGACGATGTAGAGGTCGGCGCCGCGGCACGCGCCGGGCTCCGACGTGAGGCTGATCGCCGAACCGGCTAGCGAGCCGCCATCGACTTCGCGGGTCCGGTCGTGCCCTTGTTTGAGTTCCTCGACCCGCTCCCGGTCGATATCGAGGCCGGTGACGTCGAACTTGCGGGCAAGCGCGATCGCCAGCGGCAGGCCGACATAGCCCAAGCCAAGGACGACGATCCGTTCGCCCCCAGCCATCGCCTATTCCGCCGCGGCGCGGACCGGCGGCGTCCGCCGTGCCGACCGCCCGATCCCGCGATAATCGAGCCCTGCCCGCTCCGCCTCCTCGCCGTCATAGACGTTGCGAAGATCGACGAGCGCGCGGCCGCGCATCCTTTTGGCCAGCTTGGCGAGGTCGAGCGCCCGGAACTCGTCCCATTCGGTAACGATGACCAACGCGTCTGCCTGATCGGCGACCGCATAAGCGTCACTGGCGAACGTCACTCCGGCAAACAGCGGCTCGGCCTGCTCGATCGCCACGGGATCGAATGCGGTGACGCCGGCTCCGCGCTCGATCAGGGACTGGATCAGCGGGATCGACGGGGCATCCCGCATGTCGTCGGTGTTGGGCTTGAACGCCAGGCCGAGCACCCCGATCCGGGCGCCCTTGAGCTGACCGCCGAGGGCATCGGCGACCCGGTCGACCATGCTTGCCTTGCGCTCGTCATTGACGGCGACGACCGTGCTGACGATGCGTTGCTCGACGCCCGCTTCCTGGGCGGTCCGCAACAGCGCCAACGTGTCTTTCGGGAAGCAGCTGCCGCCATAGCCGGGGCCGGCGTGGAGAAACTTGGCGCCGATGCGATTGTCGAGGCCGATCCCACGCGCGACTTCCTGAACGTCGGCGCCGACCGCCTCGCACAAATTGGCGATTTCGTTGATGAAGCTGATCTTCATCGCCAGGAAGGCATTGGCGGCATATTTCGTCAGTTCGGCGGTGCGGCGGCCGGTGAACAGGATCGGCGCCTTGTTGAGGAACAAAGGCCGGTAGATTTCGCGCAGCACCTCGCGCGCATGGCTGTCTTCGGCGCCGACCACGATCCGGTCGGGATGCTTGAAGTCGGCGATCGCCGCGCCTTCGCGAAGGAATTCGGGGTTGGACGCGACGCTGGTGCCTTGCGGCGCGCCCTCCTCGGCCAGAATCTCGGCTATCCGGTCGCCGGTCCCGACCGGGACGGTCGACTTGGTGATGACCACGGCCGGACCGCCGAGCGCCTTCGCCAGCTCACGAACGGCGGCGAACACGTAGGTCAGGTCGGCATGGCCGTCGCCGCGCCGCGCCGGGGTTCCAACGGCGATGAACACCGCCTCGGCGCCGGCAATGCCGGAATCGAGATCGGTGGTGAATGTCAGCCGGCCGCGCTCGGCATTGGCCTTGACCAACGCCTCGAGCCCCGGCTCCCAGATCGGCATCCTGCCGGCGTTGAGCGCCTCGATCTTCGACTCATCCTTGTCGATGCAGACGACTTCGTGGCCGAAATCGGCAAAGCACGCGCCCGATACGAGCCCGACATAGCCGGTTCCGATCATCGCGATACGCATCGACAACTCCCGCCTGTCCTGAGCATGCCGAAGGGAAGGCCCGAGCTCGCCCGCCTCTTAGCCGCTGCACCGCACAATGAACAAGTCGAGCTGTCTTGTCTTAAGCCTCGATTCAGCTGCGCTTTTCCATTAAGGGCCGCGTCCTTCCGATGAAAACCGTCACTCTTCCTCGAGCCCCCCGGGTGGGCCTGGTCTCGCTTGGCTGTCCCAAGGCATTGGTCGACAGCGAGCGAATCCTGACCAAGCTCCGCTCCAGCGGCTATGACATGTCGGCCGATTATGCCGGCGCCGACGTCGTGCTGGTCAACACCTGCGGCTTCCTCGACAGCGCCAAGGCCGAAAGCCTGGAGGCGATCGGCGAGGCCATCGCCGAGAACGGCAAGGTCGTTGTC
>CBIHLI010000124.1:0-4823 GCA_966210575.1 uncultured Sphingomonas sp. | reverse complement strand
AACGTCTGCAAGCGAATCGAGCCGTTTGCGGGTCCGGGGATGGGTCGAGAGGATCAGCGGAAAGCCAAACGCTTCGACGAGTGCATTGAGGGTCCCGACCAGCGAACGAAGTCGGTCCTTGCTGTCGACATTCTCCTCCCGATGAAGCGAGGCGATGAAGTAGCGGCCCTTCTCGAGCCCGAGGCGGGCGAGCACGTCGGAGCCCTGGATCCGATCCACGTAATGGTCGAGCACCTCGCGCATCGGTGAGCCGGTCAGATAGATCCGGCGAGGATGGATTCCCTCGGCAAGCAGATTGCGCCTGGCGTGCTCCGTGTAGACCAGGTTGAAGTCGGATGCATGGTCGACCAGCCGGCGATTGGTCTCCTCGGGCACATTGCGGTCGAAGCTCCGATTGCCCGCTTCCATATGGAAGATCGGAACCTTCATCCGCCGGGCCATGATCGCCGAGATGGCGCTGTTGGTGTCACCCAGGATCAGCAGGCAATCCGGCCGATGCTGCCGGATGAGCGCCTCCGTTTCGATCAGCACCCCGCCCATGACCCGGCCGAGGCTGGACGTGTCCACGCCCATGAAATGATCGGGCTGGCGCACGCCGAGATCGCTGAAGAATACCTCGTTCAGCTGGTAATCGTAGTTCTGGCCGGTATGTACCAGGATCTGGTCGGCGAACTGGTCGAGCAGCGCAATCGTGCGGGACAGCCGGATGATCTCCGGCCTGGTTCCCACGATGGTCATGACTTTCAGCTTCACGATCGCTCCCGCCCTTCGGCTGTGATTGTCAGCTTGCGCTGCCACGGGTGACTGTCGCGGCGGGATAGAGTCTCGCAAAATCGGCAAGCTCCGCCAGCATTTGATCCCAGCCGGGCGACGAATAGCCCGTTTCCGCGGTCAGCCTGGAACCGTCCAGCGAACGGTCGAGCACGAGCGCGCCGTCCGGATCGATTTCCACCGACTGCTCAAAGGCTTCGCGACACTTCACCAGCAGATCGAACTTGGAAATCCTCGGCCCGGTCACATGGTACAGGCCGTGAAGCTCCGGTCGGTCAGCGAAAACGCCGTCGATGATTTTGGCCAGCTGAAGATTGGTGAGACCGGTGAAGTAGGCGTTGGTGAACCCCTTGATGGTGCCGCGCTGCTCGAGAAACCAGGCGAGCAGTCCGCGCCGTGAGGACACCTCGTAGCCGATGGGGGAGGTCCGGATCGTGAGCGCATCATGGGCCTCGGTAACTTCCCCCCAGGGCCTTGCTCAATCCGTAAACCGTCTTCGCATTGGGCGGCTCGTTCTCGGCATATCCGCCCCGGGCGCCGTCGTAGACGCAATCGGTGCTCAGATGGATAAACCGCGCACCGTGCCTGCGCGCGAACTTGTGCAAGCGGTGGGGCAGGATCGAGTTCGCCGGAAGGGCCACCAGATGATCCTGGCCTCCCTCCGCGTGCATCGTCGCACCGGCGCAATTGATCACCAGAGAGGGCTCGGCGTTCGAAAAGAGCATTTCGAGGGTCGAATCGCACTCGATATCGCCGGTCACGATGACTTTCGACCGCCAGTCGGTTCCGAACGACGCGAGGTCTCGCTTTGTCCGGATACTGCCAACCACTTCGCGTCCTGAAAGGTGATGGAAGTAGGCCCACAAGCCGTAGCCGATCATCCCGTCCGCGCCGACTATCAGGATCCTCACGAACGGATCTCCCGCCACGACGCCAGTTCAGCCCGCACCTCCTCCAGAGAAAGCAGCAGATCCTTCACCCCGCCGACGTCGAGGCGTTCGGTGTTGTGAGAGTGGAAATCCTCGGTGGGAACATGCTCGACGTCCCCCTCGGAGAAATAGGCATTGTAGTTCAGATCGCGCTCGTCCAGCTGCAGCCGCCAATAGTCGCCGAGGTCCTCGGCCGTGGCCAGTTCCTGCTGGCTGGCCAGCGTCTCGTAGAGCTTTTCGGCGTGCCGCCAGCCGATGACCTGCACCTCGTGATCGGGCACCTCGAACAACTCCAGCAGGGCCTGGACGAGCACTGCAATCGTAGCCGCCGGGGCCTTCTTGATGAACAGGTCACCCTGCCGCGCGTTGTCGAATGCAAAGCGTACCAGGGCAACGCTGTCGCGCAGCGGCATCAGGAAGCGGGTCATCGCCGGTTCGGTCACGGTGACCGGCCGACCCTGCTTGATCTGCCTGATGAACAGGGGGATCACACTGCCGCGCGAATACATGACGTTGCCATAGCGGACGCACGAGATCGTCGTCGGTCCCCCTCTGCCGATCTCGCGAGCAGCCGCCTGGGCATGTTTTTCCATCATGGCTTTCGACATCCCCATGGCATTGATGGGGTGCACCGCCTTGTCCGTCGACAGGCAGACCAGGTTTCTCACCTTCGCCTCGATGGCAGAGCGAATTACGTTTTCCGAACCGATGATGTTGGTCCGCACGGCTTCCATCGGGAAGAACTCGCACGAAGGCACCTGCTTCAATGCCGCGGCATGGAAAACCGCTTCGACGCCCTTGATCGCCCGATCGACACTGTCACGGTCACGGACGTCGCCGATGTAATAGCGGACGCGCGGATCGCCCAACTGGTTGCGCAGGGCATCCTGCTTTTCCTCGTCGCGACTGAGAACCCGCACTTCCGGCAAGCCTTCGTCGAGCAGAGCGCGAAGCATGGTCTTGCCGAAAGATCCGGTACCACCGGTTATCAGGACTGATTGAGGAGGCATCTGATTCCCTGAACTTGTGCGCCGAGGGCGATAACGGCGATGGCGGCCGAAGGGAAGGAACAGAAGCTTCAGGCCCAACCGCCGCCAAAGGCGGGGTCCCTTTTCTTGAAGGTTCGTGCGGAGGTGGATGCGTCAAGCGCAAGGGCCTATCCAAGTCCCCCGGCGGCGGACCCTGGGGAAAGCCAGCATACCGCCTTCGCGCGCTGGCGCCGCGAGTGTCACGGGCGCTAGCCCGCCAGCCTGAGCGCCTTCACCTCCTCGGTGGCCGCAGGCTGGTCCGGCCAGATGCCGCGGGTGTCATAGACCACCTTGTCGGCCCGCTCGGCGAGCGGGACGGACTTGAACACGTCATGATCGACCAGGACGATCATCACGCCGCAATCCTCGATCGCAGCGTCGATGTCGATCTGCACGGCGCCGGTGCCCTCGAATTCGCGCGGCAGCTCCGCGGCGTAGGGTTCGACGATGTGGATGCGGTCGCCGAAGCGCCGCGCCAGCGTCGCCGCGACCAAACGCGCCGGGCTTTCGCGGAAATCGTCGATGTTGGCCTAGAAGGCGAGGCCTAGGCAGGCGACCTTAGCCCGCGGGTGCGCTTCTACCAGTTCGCTGGCGCGGGCGATCACGTGGTGGATCTTGCCGTCGTTCACGCCGCGGGCGGTGCGGATCAGCGGGGTCTCCTGCGGCGCGCCGTGGACGATGAACCAGGGGTCGACCGCGATGCAGTGGCCGCCGACGCCCGGGCCCGGGGAAAGGATGTTCACCCGCGGGTGGCGGTTGGCGAGGCGGATCACTTCCCACACGTCGAGGCCCATCGCGTCGGCGACGATCGACAGCTCGTTGGCGAAGGCGATGTTGACGTCGCGGTAGGCGTTCTCGACCAGCTTGGTCATCTCGGCGCTGCGCGCGTCGGTGGTCACGCAGGCGCCGCGCACGAAACGCTTGTAGAACGATAGGGCCTTACGGGCGCAGCGCGGCGTAATCCCGCCGATCGAACGGTCGTTGCCGGTCAGCTCCTCGAGGATACGGCCCGGCAGCACCCGCTCCGGGCAATAGGCGATCGAGACGTCGGGGATGCCCGGGGTGAGCCCCGGCATCTTCAGGTCGGGGCGCTCGGCCGCGATCATGTCGCGCATCGCGTCGGTCGTGCCGACTGGCGAAGTCGATTCGAGGATAACCGTGTCGCCGGCCTTGACCACTTTGGCGACATTCGCGGCGGCGGCGAGGACGTAGGAGATGTCGGGCGTGTGGCGGCCGTCCTTGGCGAACGGGGTCGGCACCGCGATCACGAACACGTCGGCCGGCGCGACCTCGGTCGCGGCCGAGAGCAGGCCGCGCTGGACCACGCCGTGGACCAGGCCGTCGAGATCGACTTCCTCGATATGGATCTCGCCGCGGTTGATCGTGTCGACCACGGCGTCGCTGACGTCCACTCCGTGCACCCGCATGCCCGCCCGCGCGATCACCGCGGCGGTGGGCAGTCCGATGTAGCCGAGGCCGATTACCGAGACGTCAGGCAGGTTTTCGCCGCGCATGTGGGTCTTTCCGATGGATTGCGGTTGCCGCATTCCCTAGGCGCGGGACAGTAAAGATACCGGTAATGCTCGGCCGGCGAATGACCGCTCGGCGATGGAGCGCTTCTCTGGAGACCCGCATGCATGTTCTCGTAACCGGCGCGGCAGGCTTCATCGGATCTGCCGTGGCCGAGCGTTTGCTCGCCCGCGGCGACACGGTGGTCGGCATCGACAACTGCAACGACTACTATTCGGTCGCGCTCAAGGAGGACCGCGTCGACCGCGTCCGCGCCGCCCCGGGCGGGGCAGGGTTCGACTTCCGCCGCGTCGATTTCAGCCGGATGGACGAACTCGAGAGCACACTGGCCACGTGCTCGTTCGACAGGATCGTCCATCTCGGCGCGCAGCCGGGCGTGCGCTATTCGCTCGAGAACCCCCACGCCTATGCCGAGGCCAACCTGATCGGCCACCTGAACATGCTCGAGCTGGCCAGGCGGCGGGGCACCGAACACATGGTCTATGCGAGCTCGAGCTCGGTCTATGGCGGCAACGCCAAGGTGCCGTTCTCGGTCGATGACCGGGTCGACCATCCCTATTCGCTC
>CBIHLI010000123.1:0-4826 GCA_966210575.1 uncultured Sphingomonas sp. | reverse complement strand
TCCCGCGGGGCGAAATCGAGCGCATCGCCTTCGAGCGGCCCAACATCGGCAAGGCGATGTGGATCGACACTCTGGTCGACGCTTCAATTCACCGTGAGTGGATCGCCAATGTCGGCCGCCGCGACGCTCGGACCCGGGTTGCCCACCTCCTCTGCGAATTCGCCCTGAGGCTGAAAGTCGCCAAGCTCGGCGAGCAGACCAATTACGAGTTGCCGATGACCCAGGACCAGCTGGCGGACGCGACCGGAATGACCGCGGTGCACGTCAATCGCACTTTGAGGGGACTCGAGTCGGACGGCCTGATCGAGCGCAGCAGCCCGCGGGTGATCGTCATCGGCGACTGGCGCAAGCTTGCCGAGGTTGGCGACTTCAACAGCGGCTATCTACACCTGCACAGCAACGAGCCGGCGCTCGCCCACTGACGGCTAGAGCCGCGCCTGCCGCGCTTGCGCCCAGGCGAGCTCGGCAAGCGGCTCGAGCTTGTTGGCGGTCTCGACCGCATGCGCCGACGAGGCCGTGCCGCGCGCGATCCGCCCGCGGATTCCGTGCAGGATCGCCGCCAGCCGGAACAGGTTGAAGACGACCAGATAATCCTTGTCCGGCAAATGGTCGCGGCCGGTGCGGCGGCAGTAAGCGGCAACATAGTCGTCTTCCGACGGGATTCCGAGCGGCTCGAGCTCTACTCCCGCCAACCCGGCGAACAGCGTCGACGGCATCCGGTACATCAGCAAATGGTAGGTGAAGTCGGAGGCTGGATCGCCAAGCGTCGACAGCTCCCAGTCCAGCACCGCCCGGACCACCGGCTGTTCAGCGTCGAAGATCATATTGTCGCAGCGAAAGTCGCCGTGGACGACGCTTGAGCGGCCGCTGTCGGGCGGCAAATGCTTGCCCAACCAGTCGACCAGCCGGTCCATCGCCTCGATCCGGCCGGCTTCGGTATCGCCGAGATATTGCTTCGACCAGCGCGCGACCTGGCGTTCGACGAAGCCGGTCGGCCGGCCGTAATCGCCAAGGCCGATCGCCTGCGGATCGAAGCCGTGCAGCGCGGCGATCGTAGCGTTCATCGAATCGAACGCGGCCGAGCGATCGTCGCGGCTCAGGCCAGCAAGCCGCGCTTCCCAGAAGATCCGCCCTTCGACCATGTCCATCACAAAGAAAGGCGTGCCGATGATGCTGTCGTCGTCGCAAAGCGCATGGACCCGAGGCGCTGGAAACTCCTGGCGGCCGAGCGCGTCGAGCACACGATATTCGCGATCGACGGCATGGGCGCCGGGCAGCAGCTGGCCAGGCGGCTTGCGGCGAAGAACATAGGCGCCGCTGGCCGAATCGATCCGATAGGTCGGGTTCGACTGCCCGCCCTTGAACTGGCTGACCCGGATCGGGCCGCGGAAGCCCGGCACATGGGCTCGCAGCCACGCTTCCAGCGCCGCCTCGTCGAAGCGGAGCCGCTCGCTGACCGGGCGGGTGCCGGTGTTGGCTTCGGTGCGGTCCATTTTGTCCACATCTATCGATGAACCGGCGCCTGTCACGCGCGTTGGCGAGACATGGCTCGCCTGATCCACCTCTCCGACCTGCACTTTGGCGCCCATGACGACCGGCTGGTCGAAGCGGTCGAGCAGCGGGTGAGGGCGGCCTCGCCCGACCTCGTCGTCATCAGCGGCGACCTTACCCAGCGTGCCCGCACCGAACAGTTCCAGGACGCCTGCCGCTTCCTGGAGCGGCTGCGCGAGGCCGGGCACGACGTGCTGGCGGTGCCAGGAAATCATGACGTGCCGCTGTACGACGTGCTTCGGCGGTTCCTTTCGCCGCTGACTCGCTACAGGCGCTACATCGACGAGACGCTGTGCCCGTTGCAGGAGATACCGGGCGCGACGGTCCTTGGAATCAATACCGCGCGGTCGCTGACCTTCAAGGACGGACGAATCAGCCACGAGCAGATGGATTTCATCCGCGAAACGTTCGAGCGCACCGACCCGAAAGCGCTTCGGATCCTGGTTACCCACCATCCCTTGTTTGCCTTGCCGGTCGGCGAAACCGGGGAGCTGCAGCGCGCCGCGGGGCGCAGCGAGCTGGCGCTCGATTCGATTGGCGAGGCGGGCGTCGACCTGCTGCTCGCCGGGCACAACCACCAGGCGTCGATCCACAGCGCTCGCGACCTTGTGACCCGCGCCGGACCGGCCCTGGTCATCCAGGCCGGAACGGCGACCTCGACCCGGTTGCGCGACCAGGACCAGAGCTTCAACCGGATCGACATCGACGGGCACAGCGTCACGGTCACCGTCGAGGTGTGGAAGAACGATGGGTTCGTGGCTCAGGACTCGCAGCGTTACGAGCGGGAAGGCGACCATTGGCGGGTCGCCGAGCGAGCCGGCGAACCCGCGCACTAGCTTCCCTCGCAAGGGCCGCTCGAATAGACTCGGGCAATGATCCTGGGCTTCGACGTCGATGATTTCGTCCGCCGGACGCTCGCCGAGGACCTCGGCAAGGGCGGCGACGTTACGTCGAGGACCACCATCGCGGCCGACGCCCGCTTCACTGCCGAGCTGGTTGCCCGCGAGCCGATCGTCTCTGCCGGAATCGACGTCGCCGTCGAATTCTTCCGCGCGCTCGACGAGAGCGTTGCCGTCCAAGAGCTTGCCGCAGATGGCGACCGGGTCGAGCCGATCGGCCTGTTGTTGCGGCTCAGTGGCAATGCCCGGGCGATGCTCGCCGCCGAGCGATCGGCGCTGAACACGCTCCAGCATCTGTCAGGCGTCGCCACCCTGACCCGGCGCTACGTCGACGCGATCGAAGGGACGGGAGCGAAGCTTCTCGACACGCGCAAGACGATCCCGGGTCTCCGGGCGCTGGAAAAATATGCGGCCCGGATGGGCGGCGCCGAGAATCACCGGATGCGGCTCGACGACGGAATCCTGATCAAGGACAATCATGTCGCCGTTGCCGGCGGGGTCGGCGCCGCGGTTCGGGCCGCCAGGGATGCCGATACCGGGCTGCAGGTGCAGGTCGAGGTCGATTCGATCGAGCAGATTGAAGAGGCGCTCATGGCCGGCGCGGACCGACTGTTGCTCGACAATATGAGCGTCACCGCGCTCAAGACTGCCGTCGAGCTGGTCGCCGGCCGGGTGCCGCTCGAAGCATCGGGCGGGGTGACCCTCGAAACGATCCGCGCAATCGCCGAAACCGGGGTCGACTACATCTCCGTCGGGCGGATCACGCAATCGGCGCCGGCGGTGGATATCGGCATGGATTACGCGCTGGGCTAGGAACCGGCGCCGCCCCTCTCAATTTATTCGCATCGACGCTATAGCCGCCCTATATGGGCGCCCATCGAGCGCCGGTGCGCCGGGGAGAGTAGTTTTGTTCAAGGGCCTCAAGCCCATCTTGTACGCCGGACGCGAAGTTTGGCCGCTGATCGAAGGCGGCAAGGGCGTCAGCGCGACCAATCACGCCAGCTCGGGCGCGTGGGCCGCGGCCGGCGGCATCGGCACGGTCTCGGCGGTCAACGCCGACAGCTACGACCCCGACGGGCGGATCGTTCCCCAGATCTACCAGGGCCTGACCCGGCGCGAGCGGCACGAGGAGCTGATCCAGTTCGCGGTCGACGGGGCCGTCGCCCAGGTCGAACGGGCCTACGACATCGCCGGCGGCAACGGCGCGATCAACATCAACGTGCTGTGGGAAATGGGCGGGGCCCAGCGAGTCCTGCACGGAGTGCTCGAACGCACCAAAGGTCTGGTCGCCGGAGTCACCTGCGGCGCCGGAATGCCGTACAAGCTCTCCGAGATCGCCGCCTCCTACGGCGTCAATTATTTGCCGATCATCAGCTCGGCGCGCGCCTTCAGCGCATTATGGAAGCGGGCCTATTCGAAGGCGGCCGAATGGCTCGCGGCGGTGGTCTATGAAGATCCGTGGCTGGCCGGCGGGCACAATGGCTTGTCCAACGCCGAGGACCCGCGCCAGCCGCAGGACCCATACCCGCGAGTCGCCGCCTTGCGTCAGACGATGCGCGACGGCGGCATCGCCGACAGTGTGCCGATCGTCATGGCCGGCGGCGTCTGGCGGCTCGACGAATGGGACAATTGGATCGACAACCCCGAGCTCGGCCAGGTCGCGTTCCAGTTCGGCACCCGGCCGCTGCTAACCCAGGAAAGCCCGATCCCGCCGCAGTGGAAGGCCAAGCTGATGGAGCTGGAGGAAGGCGACATCCTGCTCCACCGCTTTTCGCCGACCGGCTTCTATTCCTCGGCGGTCCGCAACCCGTTCCTGCGCAATCTCGAGGCGCGGTCGGAACGCCAGATCGCCTTCACCAAGGAGCCGCTCGGCGACCATCATTTCGAGCTCGACGTCGGCCTCAACGGCAAGAAGAATTACTGGGTCACCAAGGGCGACCTGCAGCACGCGCGCGAATGGTATGCGGCCGGCTTCACGGAAGCGATGAAGAGCCCCGACGAAACGCTGATCTTCGTCACACCGGAAGAGAAGAAGCACATCCGGACCGACCAGGCCGAATGCATGGGCTGCTTGTCGCAATGCGCCTTTTCGTCATGGGCCGACAATGAGAAGAATACCACCGGGCGTTTGGCGGACCCGCGGAGCTTCTGCATCCAGAAGACCCTGCAGGACATCGCCCACGGCGGCCCGGTCGAGCAGAATCTGATGTTCGCGGGGCACGGCGCCTATCGGTTCAAGACCGACCCCTTCTATTCCAACGGCTTCGTCCCGACGGTGAAGCAGCTGGTCGACAGGATTTTGACAGGGGCGTGATGACGGCAGCAGGGGGTGGACGGCTTAGCTCACCCTTCCCCTTGATGGGGGAGGGCAGGGAG